>JAPSIX010000031.1 GCA_031178475.1 Microbacterium sp.
GCGAAGCGCGGCACGAACGTGGTCACGCCGGCCTGGATCAGCGCGTCGTACAGCGCCAGCTGGCGTGCGGTGGACGGCATGAGGTCCTCGCCGCGGAGCACATGCGTGATGCCCATCAGCGCGTCGTCCACCGGGTTCACGAATGTGTACAGCGGCACGCCGTTGGGGCGCACGACCACGAAGTCGGGGAACGACCCGGCCGGGAAGGTCACCTCGCCGCGGATCAGGTCGACATACGTGAGGTCCTCATCGGGCACCCGCAGACGCAGTGCGGGCTGGCGACCCTCGGCGCGGAACGCCGCCTTCTGCTGGTCGGTGAGCTCACGGTCGTAGTTGTCGTAGCCGAGCTGCTTGGCACGACCGTTCGCCTCGTTGCGGGCGTCGATCTCGTCGGCCGTCGAGTAGCTCTCGTACAGCGCCCCGCTCGCGAGCAGCTTGTCGATCACCTCACGGTAGATGTCGTGACGCTGCGACTGCCGGTACGGGCCATGCGGGCCGCCCACCTCGACACCCTCGTCCCAGTCGATCTTCAGCCACGTCAGGGCGTCGACCAGCTGGCGGAAGCTCTCTTCGCTGTCGCGCGCCGCATCGGTGTCTTCGATGCGGAACACCAGCTTGCCGCCGGTGTGCCGCGCGTACGCCCAGTTGTACAGCGCGGTGCGCACCATGCCGACGTGCGGCAGACCGGTCGGCGAGGGGCAGAACCGGACACGAACATCGGAGCCGGAGGCGGTCGTGGTGAGGGGGTGCGCAGTAGCCATATTGCTTCGATTCTAGTTGGGGTGGCCGCCGCGCCCGAGACCGCTCACCCGCGACGATCGACACCGATCGCAGCGGACTGCGTCATCGGCACCCGGCCGTCCACGGCCCTCTCCGCCACGACTGCGTCGAAGGCGTCACGGAAGCGCCGCCGGTCGGCATCCGACAGCCCGCGATAGAACGCACCGGCGCCCGCCACTCCCCCGTCGACCGAGCGCCACAGCGTGCGCGGCTCGGGCCGCCACGTCCAGGTGAGCTCGGTCACATACGGTCTCCAACCGGCGTCTCGCAGCATCCGCTCGAACCCTGCGGGCGTGCGCTCGAAGTCCTCGTCGGCAGGCAGACGTCGACCGGGAGCCGGTGCGAGGCCGGCTCGGTCGGTCACCTCCGCCCACAGCGCGGACGGCGACCGCGACCAGATCGAGGCCACCACCACACCACGCGCCACTCGCCGCAACTCTGCTGCACCCGCGCGCGGGTCGCGGACGTGGTTGAGGACGAAGTTGGCGATCACGACGTCGAACGAGCCGTCGACGAGCGGCAGCTCGGGCAGTCCGCCGCCGATGAGCGGGAGATGCGGATGCCGGAGTGCGGCCACCTCGCGCATGCTCTGCTCCGGTTCGCACGCGGTGACCCGCCAGCCGGCATCCGCCCACGCCGCCGCGAGCCGGCCGTCTCCTGCGCCGACATCCAGCAGCGACCGCCCCCATGGGGCGCCGAGCAACCGCCGCATCTGCTCGCCGGTCCCGGCGCACAGTTCCGCGTACGACTCGGCGTACGCGTGGCCGGCCCCCTGCCAGCTCACGCCTGCGCCCGGGTCCGCCCCAGCGGCGACAGTGCCGCGATCGCGACGACGATCACGAGGGCGGCTGCGCCCAGGCCGCCGTAGCCGAACGACGTCAGCACCACCCCTGCGCCGGCGGCGCCCACGGCGGCGGTGAGGCTCATAAGCGAGTCGCTGAGGCCCTGCCGCCGCGGCCGCATGACGATGGTCGACGCCTCTGTCAACAGCGCTGCTCCGGCGACGGTGGCTGCGCTCCAGCCCAGACCGAGCAGGATGAGAGCCGCCATCACGCCGCCCGGCTCCTCGCCGGCGGTGATGGCGATGATCAGCGATGCGGCGAGCACCGCTTGACCGAGCAGCACGACCCGGACCCGCCCCCAACGGTCGGCGAGGATGCCGAAGAGCGGCGACAGCCCGTACATGCCGGCGACGTGCAGCGCGATCGTGACGCCGACGAGCAGCGTGATGTCGGTGCTGCTCGCCTCGCCGCCATGCGCGCCGTGCGCCATGTGTGCCAGGTGCACCGGCGTCATCGCCATGACGGATGCCATCACGGCGTGCGACCCGGCGACCGCGAAGATCGCGTAGCGCGCGGCAAGCGGACGGTCTTCGCTGGCTCCCAGTGGTGATGTCCGCGACGGTTCGGCGGCGAGCCGGAGCGCGGTCAGCAGCGGGTCAGGGCGCAGCGCCACCAGGTACAGGATCAGCGCCGCGAACTGGGCGACGAGCGAGAACAAGTACGAGCCGGTCAACGGCGGCATGCCGATCGCCTGCCCGAGCGCTTCACCCGGGGTGATCAGCAGCGGACCGGTGACCCCGCCGACCGTCGTCGACCACACGACGATCGACAGGTCGCGTCCACGGTGCTGTGGCGCTGCGAGGTCGGTCGCGGCGAACCGCGACTGCAGGTTGCCGGCGTTGCCCATACCGATCAGCACGATCCCGATCAGCAGCAGCGGGAAGGTGCGCAGAGCCGCGGACAGGATCACGATCGCGACGCCGACCAGGGCGAGCAGGTTGCCCGCGGTGAGCGAGAGGCGACGCCCGCGGCGGGCGGCGAAACGCGCCAGCGGGATCGCGAACGCCGCGGCGCCGAGAGTGACGGATGCCGTGGCAAGCCCGGACAGTGCGTCGTCACCCGACAGGTCGGCGGCGAGCAGGGCTCCGAGCGACACGGTCGCGCCGAAGGCGATGCCACCGAGCACCTGGCCCAGTGACAGCACGAGAACCGTCCGGCGCTGCAGCGCGTGCAGCGCCGGCGCGCTGAGACTCGTCACCTCACCGGCGCGGCGTCGCGCACCGGGTTGCGGAGTGTGCCGATGCCGGTCACCTCGACCTCGACGACGTCACCGGCGACGATCTCGCCCACGCCTGCCGGCGTGCCGGTCATGATCACGTCGCCGGGCAGCAGGGTGAACACCGCTGAGGCGTACGCGATGATGTCGGCGACCGAGTGGATCATGTCGGTGAGGGGCGCCTCCTGGCGCACCTCACCGTTCACCCTGGTCTCGATGCGCGCGGCATCCGGGTCGAACTCCGTCTCGATCACCGGCCCGAGCGGGCAGAACGTGTCGAAACCCTTGCCGCGGGTCCACTGACCGTCCTTGCGCTGCAGGTCGCGCGCGGTCACGTCGTTGCCGACGGTGTATCCGAACACGTAGTCGAGGGCGTCCTCCGCGCGGACGTTCTTGGCGATTCGTCCGATGACGGCGACCAGCTCGCCCTCGTGCTCGGTGCGCTCCGAGATCGCCGGGCGCACGATCGTGTCTCCAGTGCCGATCACGGCGGTGTTGGGCTTGAGGAACAGCAGCGGCTCCTCGGGCGCGACGCCGCCCATCTCGGCCGCGTGGTCGTGGTAGTTCTTGCCGACACACACGACCTTCGAGCGAGGGATCACCGGCGCGAGGAGGGCGACGTCGCCGAGGCGGACGCGCTCCCCCGTCGTCTCGTACCCGGCGAACATCGGGTCGCCGTCGAGCACGACGATCTCGTCGCCGTCGAGGATGCCGTACCGGATGCCGTCGTTGTGGCTGAACCGCGCGATCTTCACCCGACCAGCCTAGCCACGCCGGGTGCGTGCCGCAGTGTAGTGCTCGACGCCCCAGTTACCGCCGGGGTGTCGCTCACGAGAGGCTGAAGCTACGAGCAGACGCAGGGCGCTCAGGCGTCGAGGCGCAGCATCCAGCCGTGCTTGTCCTCGCGGCGGCCGTACTGGATGTCGGTGAGCTCTTCGCGCAGCGACAGGGCGAGCTCGCCGAGGGGCTGCTGGTCCTCGAAGTCGTCCGATACCAGCGCGCCGATCGGGGTCACCACGGCGGCCGTGCCGCACGCGAACACCTCGACGATGTCGCCGGATGCCACGCCCTGGCGCCACTCGCCGAGCGAGATCGCCCGGCGCTCGACCGTGAGCCCGCGGTCCTCCGCGAGCTGGAGCAGCGAGTCGCGGGTGATGCCCTCCAGGATGCTGTCGGACTGCGGCGTCACGATGCGGCCGTCCTTGAACACGAAGACCACGTTCATGCCGCCGAGCTCCTCGACGTTGCGATCCTGGTCGAGGAACACCACCTGATCGCATCCCTTGTCGTACGCCTCGGCCTGCGGCAGCAGACTGGAGGCGTAGTTTCCGCCCGTCTTCGCCGCCCCTGTGCCGCCCTTGCCTGCACGGGCGTAGTTCTCGCTGAGCCAGATCCGCACCGGCTTCACGCCACCGGTGAAGTATGCACCCGCGGGGCTGGCGATGAGGTAATACGCCACTTTCTTCGCCGGACGGACACCGAGGAAGGCCTCCTTGGCGAACATGAACGGCCTCAGATACAAGCTCTGATCGGCGCCGGAAGGCACCCAGTCCCCGTCGACCGCGATGAGCTCACGCAGCGACTGCAGGAAGTAGTCGGTCGGCAGCTCGGGCAGCGCCAGCCGGCGCGCGCTCGTCTGCAGGCGCGCCGCGTTGCGATCCGGGCGGAAGGTGTGGATCGAGCCGTCAGCGTGGCGGTACGCCTTGATGCCCTCGAAGATCTCCTGCCCGTAGTGCAGCACGGCGGCGGCGGGGTCGAGCGAGATGGGCCCGTACGGCTGAACGCGAGGGCGGTGCCAGCCGCCTCGCTCGGACCAGCAGATGTCGACCATGTGGTCGGTGAAACTGGTTCCGAAGCCGGGGTTCTGCAGGATCTCCTCGCGCTGGGCAGGGCTCTTTGCTGCGAGGTTCTTCGTCACGGCGAACGTGAGCGGAGCGGTGGCGGTGTCGGTCATGTGTCGTCCTCGTTCGGGGTCCGGCGGCCTTGCGCGTACTGTCAGGTTACGCCTGCAGCCGGGCGATCACGGCGTCGCCGATCTCGCTGGTGGTGCGAGCCGCTTCGCGGCCCGCGATGTCGTCCTCCACGGCACGCTGTACCCGCGCGGCGGCCTCTGACAGCCCGAGATGCTCGAGCAGCAGGGCAACCGAGAGGATCGCGGCCGTCGGATCCGCCTTCTGCTGGCCGGCGATGTCCGGGGCTGAGCCGTGCACGGGCTCGAACATCGACGGGAAGGCGCCGTCGGGATTGATGTTGCCCGAGGCGGCGAGGCCGATGCCACCGGTGACGGCGCCTGCCAGATCCGTGAGGATGTCTCCGAAGAGGTTGTCGGTGACGATCACATCGAAGCGGGATGGGTCGGTCACGAGGAAGATCGTGGCCGCGTCGACGTGCAGGTAGTCTACGGCCACGTCGGGGTGCTCGGATGCCACCTCGTCGACGATCCGCTTCCAGATCGCGCCCGCGTGCACGAGCACGTTGGTCTTGTGCACGAGCGTGAGCTTCTTCCGTCGTCGCTTGGCGAGGTCGAAGGCGTAGCGGACGACGCGCTCCACGCCGAAGGCGGTGTTCACGCTGGTCTCGTTGGCGATCTCATGCGGGGTGCCCTTGCGGATGCTGCCGCCGTTTCCGACATATGGCCCCTCGGTGCCCTCGCGGACCACCACGAAGTCAATCTCGCCCGGTGCTGCCAGCGGTCCCGGCGCCCCAGCGAAGAGCTTTGACGGGCGCAGGTTCACGTAGTGATCCAGTTCGAATCGCAGCTTCAGCAGCAGACCGCGCTCGATGTTGGCGTCCTTGAGCCGAGGATCGCCGGGTGCACCGCCGACCGCGCCCAGGAGGATGGCGTCGTGGGCGCGGATGGCGTCCAGATCGTCGTCGGTGAGGGTGTCGCCCGTCTCGAGGTAGCGCGCAGCGCCCAGCGAGAAGCGCGTCTTCTCGAACGTCACCTCTCCGCCCGCCGTGACGGTGTCGAGCACGCGCTCGGCCTGCTCGATGACCTCGGGACCGATGCCGTCACCGGGAATGACGGCCAGCTTCACGACGCGCGACATGAGTCTCCTTGCACCACGGGAGCCCGCAGCGCGGCTCGGCCCGGGCACTGTTCCCCAGCGTAGCGGCGTCGGCTACCGAGGTCGGGCCGTGTGTCGCCGATCAGCGCCGTGGACGGAGCGTGGTCGCAGCGATCACGAGCGCAGCCGCCACCAGGGCCGCGCCGATCAGCGACGTGGTGACGACACCTGAACCGAAGGCGGATGCCGCGGCATCCCACAGCGGCTGCCCGACCTCGCCGGGCAGCCGGCCGGACGCGGTGTACGCGCCGGCGAGAGTCTCCCGCGCTTCTGCCGCGGCCTGCGCGGGCACCCCCGCGGGGATCGCCAGCGCCCCGCGGTAGAAGGCGGTGATGATCCCGCCGAGCAGCGCCGTACCCAGCACCGCGCCCAGTTCGTACGCCGTCTCGGAGACGGCGCTCGCCGCGCCCGCCTTCTCGGCCGGCGCGTGCGCGAGGATCAGCTCGTTCGAGATCGTCTCAGCCGCGCCGATGCCCACGCCGAGCACGATGAATGCGACGACGAGCCAAGGCACGCTGTTCAGTTCGGCGGTCGCCGCGACGATGAGGTAGGCGCTCACCGAGAACGACAGCGCCGCGGGCACGACGATGTGGGGCGGCACACGACGCGAGATCGGCACGACGGTCAGGCCGGAGACGATCATCGCCGCCATGCCCGGGACGAGGGCGAGGCCCGCGACCATCGGCGAGAGTCCGAGCACGAGCTGCAGCTGCTGCGACACGAAGTAGAGGAACCCGACCAGGGCGACCACGCTGAGCAGGTTGACCAGAATCGCGCCGCTGAACGCACCGCGGCGGAACAGAGTCATGTCGAGCATGGGCGTCGCCGACCGCAGCTGACGGCGCACGAACAGCGCGCCCATGACGAGGCCGGCGCCGGCGATCACCGACGACTGCGCGGTTGGCCCGTCGACGGCGAAAGCCTTGATCGCGTAGACGACCGGGATCATCGCCGCCATCGACAGCGTGATGCCGATCGGATCGATCCGCCCCGGATGCGGATCACGGCTCTCCGGCAGCAACCACACTCCGCCGATGAGGAGCGGCACGAGCACCGGCACGGCGATGAGGAACACCGATCCCCACGCGAAGTGCTCGAGCAGGAAACCGCCGACCACAGGCCCGAGTGCGGAACCGGCGGAGAATGCCGAGGCCCAGATGGCGATGGCCAGTCGGCGCTGGTCGCGGTTGGTGAAGATCGAGCGCAACAGCGACAGCGTCGACGGCATGAGCATCGCGCCGAACAGGCCGAGCGCCGCGCGCGCCGCGATCAGCAGAGCCGCGGTCGGCGCGAAGGCCGCGAGCACAGACACGACCGCGAACCCGGTCGCGCCGATGAGCAGCATCCGGCGACGGCCGAACCGATCCCCCAGTACGCCCATCGTCACCAGCAGGCCGGCCAGCACCAGGGAGTAGACGTCGATGATCCACAGTTGCTCCGTGCCCGACGGCCGCAGCGCGAGCGAGATCTCGGGCAGCGCGAAGCTCAACACCGTGTTGTCGACCGACACGAGCAGCACGGGCAGCATCAGCACGCCCAGCGCCGCCCAGCCGCGGGCGCCGACGCGGGGTCCGTCCGTCGCGGAGAGCGGGATGGATGCGGTGATAGTCACGAGACCTCCTACTGAACCGTCCGGATGGTACAGTAACAGAATCATGCCTGGGCGGATGCTGTGCAGCAGCCCGGAAGGAGACCAGATGCCCCGTCCCCCGCACGCTCGAGAGCGGGTGCTCGACGCCTACGAATCGATCCTCGTCAGCGACGGCGAACGCGCCGCGACCCTGGACGCGGTCGCGAAGGCGGCCGGAGTGTCGAAGGGTGGCCTGCTCTACCACTTCGCGTCGAAGGACGACCTGCTCGCCGGTCTCGCCGCCCGACTCCAAGAGCTCATCGAGATCGATGTCGAGCGGATGCTGCAGGCTCCAGAGGGTCCGGTCGCCTACTACATCCGCACGTCAGTGATGGAGGACGACAACCTCGATCGTTCACTGGCAGCCACGGCGCGTCTCGCACAGGGCGGTTCGGCGGCTGCCGCCGAGGCGCTGCGTCGCGGGCGCCAGCGCTGGGCGGACACCATCCGCCCCCATGTGCGCGATGAGGCCGACCTCGACATGATCATGCTGCTCAGCGACGGGTTGTACTTCAACAACTTGCTCGGCGTGGACGGCCACGACACCGGGTTCGTCCCGACCGGCGCGCGACTGGAGCGGCTGATCGATCTCGTGCAGCGCACGGTGAACCGAACGTCGCGCTGAGCGGGCGGGCCGGCCGTCCGCTCAGCGCCGCACGTCAGACCTCGGTGATCTCGATCTGGCGGAACAGGTCGGCGTCGATCGCGGCGCTGACATCCTCGAGCAGCTCCTCGCTGACCGGGGAGTCGAGGGTGAGTACGCTGAGCGCCTGTGCCCCCGCCGCCTCCCGCGCGATCTGCATGCCGGCGATGTTGATTCCCGCTTCACCGAACTTCTGCCCGTAGACGGCGACGATGCCGGGACGGTCGGTGTAGAGCATCACCACGTGGTGCTTCTCGATCGGCAGCTCGATGGCGTGCTCGTTGATGCCGACGAGCTTCTCGATCTGCTTCGGTCCGGTCAGGGTGCCAGACACCGACAGTTGGGACCCGTCGGACAGGGCGCCACGCAGGGTGATGACGTTGCGGTACTCCTCGCTCTCGTCGTCCTGCAGCAGCCGCACCGCGACGCCGCGCTGCTCGGCCAGCAGCGGTGCGTTCACGTACGAGACGGTCTCGCTGACGATGTTGGTGAACACGCCCTTGAGCGCGGCGAGCTTGAGCACGCTCACGTCGTACTCGCTCAGCTCGCCATGCACTTCGACGTCGAGGCTGGTCAGCGGCGCCTGCGCGAGTGCGGAGAAGATCTGGCCGAGCTTCTCGACGAGAGGGATACCCGGGCGCACGTACGGGTCGATGACCCCGCCGGCGACGTTCACGGCATCCGGAACGAGGTCGCCGCCGAGCGCGAGACGCACCGAGCGAGCCACCGACACGCCCGCCTTCTCCTGCGCCTCTTCGGTGCTCGCGCCGAGGTGCGGGGTCACGACGACGTTCGGCAGATCCAACAGCGCGCGGGCAGTGCCGCCCTCGGCGGGGGGCTCGGAGGTGAACACGTCCAGCCCGGCGCCGGCGATCTCGCCCGCCACGAGCGCGTCGCGCAGAGCCGCCTCGTCGATCAGTCCGCCACGGGCGACGTTGACGACGTAGGCGGTGTTCTTCATCGCCTTGAACTGCTCCTCGCCGATCATCCCGGTCGTCTCGGGCGTCTTCGGCATGTGGATGGTGAGGAAGTCGGCCTGCGCGATGAGTTCGTCCAGGCTCACCAGCTGAACGCCGAGCTGCTGGGCACGTGCGCTGGTCACGTACGGGTCGTACGCGATGACTCGCATGTCGAAGGCGTTCAGACGCGCGGCGACGAGCGCGCCGATGCGGCCGAGGCCCACGATGCCCACGGTCTTCTCGAAAAGCTCGGCACCGGTGAAGGCGCTGCGCTTCCACTGTCCTTCTGCGAGCGAGGCGTGCGCGGCCGGGATGCGGCGGGCCAGGCTGAGGATGTGGCCGATGGTCAGCTCGGCGGCGGAGACGATGTTCGAGGTCGGTGCGTTGACGACCATGACCCCGGCTGTGGTCGCCGCCTTGATGTCGACGTTGTCGAGTCCGACGCCGGCGCGGGCGACGACCTTGAGCTTCGGGGCGTGGGTCAGGGCTTCGGCGTCGATGCGCGTCGCCGAGCGGATCAGCACGGCATCCGCGTCGGGGAGCGCCGCGAACAGCGCCGCGCGATCGGTGCCGTCGACCTCCCGCACGTCGAAATCGGGGCCCAGCGCCTCGACGGTGGCCGGTGAGAGCACCTCGGCGAGCAGGACGACGGGCTTGGACGCAGGCTGGTTCGGCACGGGAATCCTTCAGGGCAGGGCGGGATGGGCCGATGCGCCGCACGCCGTCGGGGGCGCGATCGGTGCCACTTTACCGCAGACGCTCTGACCCGCCCGGTGATGTGACACGCCAGGTCAGCTCGTGAGCACGAGCTGGTCCATGTTCAGCACGCTGTACCCGATCAGGCTCATCCAGAAGACCGCCACGACCCCGAGTCCGGCGAGCAGCACGAGCGCGAGCCGGCCGACATCCCGTCGGCGCCCGATCGCGTAGGCCAGCAGGAACACCAGCGCGGGGAAGACGACACCGAAGAGCATGGTCACCCAGCCCGTGACGGTGAGCCCGTCCCTGGCCATGGCGACCAGGTGCGCGATCGCGTTCCAGATCGCGTAGGCGTAGAAGAGGCCGCTGACGCCGAGGACGAGTGCGATGAGCCAGCGCGGACCGGCTGTTACCCCAGAGGTGCTCCCGCTCATGATCCCAGCGCTCCCATCATCACGAACGGCCAGGGGATCAGCAGCACGGCGCCGGCCACCAGCACAAGCATGCGCTGCCACACCGGGTGGTGACGGGTCAGCATCCAGCACACCAGGAACCACAGCGCGGGCGCGGCGACAGCGAGTACCAGCCATGGCACGTACATCGCATCGGCGACGATGAGGTTCGCGAGCTGCTTCAGCCGGATGCCGCCGATCAGCCACCCCACGGTGTAGAGAAGATAGACGCCGCCCAGCACGCCGACCAGCACCAGGCTCGCGGTGCCGAGCCCGTGCGGCTCATCGTCGCCCGCTGAGGTGACTGGCGTGTCGGCATCCGTTCCCCCCGCAGCGGTGCCGGAGCGGTCGACTGAAGGCCGCCTGCTCTCCCGGCGACGGCTCTCGTCGTCACCCTCCCAGCTGAGGGCTTCGTCGTCAGGATCGGATGCCACATCCACAGCGTACTCAGCCCGACGGGTGCGTAAGCGCATCAGGGCCGTCGTCGGGCGGCGCACCCAGTTCCCGGCACACCCGCCGCATCGCCTCCTCGGCACCGGCGACCGTCATGAGCGAGTTGCCGCCCACGATGTGCAGACCGTACGCATCCTCAAGGGCGACAAGCGTCATCGCGAGCGTCGGCAGGTCGAGCGTCGGCGCGAACACCCCGGCGGCGACACCGCGCTCGAGCACACCCCGGTAGGTGTCGAGCTGACGACGGTACATCGTCTCGACCAGCTCGTCATGCAGCTGGGAGCTGCCGGCGAGGATGTCGAACTCGTACAGCAGCCGCATCAGGGCGTCGTCGGGACCGTCCGGCAGTCCCTCCCGGATGGCGGCGGCGAGCTGCGCCCGCGGGTCATCGAGCCCGGCGATCAGGGCGTCGCGGGCGTCGCAGAACCGCTCTACGCCGGCGCGATGGGCCTCGACGAGGAGTTCGTCGAGATCCGAGTAGTAGTACAGGATCGCTCCGCGGGTGAGCCCGGCGCGCTGCGCAACGTCGGTGAGCGAGATCGCACGCAGCCCTCGCTCGGACACCGCAGTGAGTGTCGCCTGCACAAGATCGGCGCGCCGCGCATCCTGACGTTTGGGTCGTGCCATGCCCCGACATTACCGCGCGCTGCTTGACACTCCTCGACCCCCGTGTCACACTCGACGCATTCTTTGACGTTGCCGTCAAATAACTTTCGAGGATGAGATGACAGACCTGCTGCTGACCGACGCCGTCGTGCGCACCTTCGACCCCGCCCGGCCATGGGCCGAGGCGGTCGCCGTGACCGACGGCCGCATCAGCTATGTGGGAAGCGCCGCCGACGCGCCCCGCGCGCGTGAGACTCGCTCACTCGGAGGCTCGCTGGTGACACCGGGCATCATCGACAGCCACAACCACCTGCTCCTCGGATTCGATGAGGACGCCGTGTCGCTCGAGGGCGCCGAGACGCTCGCCGAGGTCCGCCGCCGGCTCGCCGGGCTCGCCGAGGCCCGCCCGGATCTGGATTGGGTGTGCGGCGAGAACGCCGTGTATTCCGTCGTCACGGGGCGCCGTCCGCGGGCGGACGACCTGGCCGGCATCACCGATCGCCCGATCTTCGTCACCACGTACGATCAACACTCGGTGTGGCTGAACGATGTGGCACTGCGAGTGCTCGGCATCACCGAGGGCGGCACGATCGCGTGGGGCGAGCCGGAGCGGGATGGGGACGGCCGTCCGACCGGCTGGGTGACCGACTTCTACACCAGAGCGATGACCACGGCCGGGCTGGAGGCGATCCGCCGCGACATCCCGCTGTACTCCCCCGACCGACGCTACCGCCGGATGCTGTCGAGCCTGCGCATGGCGACGGCCGCGGGGATCACCACGGCAGTGGAGCCGCAGGTGCCGCTGGCCGAGATGGAACTCATGCTCCGCGCACGCCAGGAGCGACGACTGAGCTCGCGGGTCATCGCCGCCCTGTTCCACCCCATCGACGCGGATGCCGCCTTCCGCGCAAGGCTCCGCGAGGCGGTCGACTCCGCGCCGGACGATCCGCTGCTGCGGTTCGGTCCGCTCAAGCTGTACGCCGACGACGTCATCGAACCGCACACCGCGTGGATGCTGGAGGACTACGCCAACCGGCCGGGCCACCGCGGCCATCCCAGCGCCGCCATCGGAGAGCTCTCCCGCATCGTCACGGAACTGGACGCGATGGGCTTCCAGACCCACACACACGCCACAGGTGATGGCGGGGTACGACTGGCTCTCGACGCGATCGAGCATGCCGCGCGCGGCAACCGCACACAAGACCGTCGGCACGGCATCGTGCACGTCGAGTGCCTGCACCCGGATGATCTCCCGCGGTTCGCCGCGCTGGGCGTCGTTGCGGCCATGCAGCCGCGGCATTGCTCCCCCGATCTCGTCGCGGGCACGTGGATGGAGAACGTCGGCGAGCAGCGCTGGGATCGCGCATGGCGGATCCGGTCGCTGATGGCATCCGGCGCGCACGTCGCGCTCTCCAGCGACTGGCAGGTCGGCGAGATGGACCCGCTCGTCGGGTTCTACTCGGCCCTGACGAGGGCTGGACTCGACGGCCGTAGCGCGTGGACGCCTGCCGAGCGGATCGGGCTGGACGAAGCCATCCGCGGCTACACGCGAGAAGGCGCCTGGGCGTGGCATGCCGAAGGCGACCTCGGCGTCCTCCGCGTCGGTGCCGCCGCCGACCTCGTCGCCTGGAGCGACAACCTCTACGACCACGAGACCGACCCGGCCGGCCTGCTCGACCAGCATGCGGCCCTCACGATCGTCGCAGGGACGATCGTCCACGACAGTGACCGCCCTGCACCCACATCCGCCCTGCCCCACCCCGGCGAGACCTCGCCGCACTGCTCCGCCGAAGTCGTCGGAGGAAGGACCAACTGATGTCTACGACCACCACACCGCACGCACCGGGCGCACCCGCGACCGGCGCACCGACGCTGCGCCGTTCTCTCAAGCTCAGCCACATCGTCTTCCTGGGTCTCGCCTACATGGCTCCGATGGCCGTGTTCGACACCTTCGGCATCGTCGCCGAGGTGTCCGAAGGGCACGTTCCGCTCTCGTACGTGCTGATCTTCATCGCCGTCGCGATCACGGCCTGGGCGTACTCGCGGATGGT
Source organism: Microbacterium sp. (assembly GCA_031178475.1). Classification (GTDB taxonomy): domain Bacteria; phylum Actinomycetota; class Actinomycetes; order Actinomycetales; family Microbacteriaceae; genus Microbacterium. Next base: position 13,400 of record JAPSIX010000031.1, read on the forward strand.
GCGCGTGTATCCACGCGCCGGCTCCGCGTACACGTACACCCGGGAATCCATCAACCCGCACGTCGGGTTCGTCGTCGGCTGGGCGGCGACCCTCGACTACCTGCTGCTGCCGATGATCAACGCCCTGCTGTCGTCGATCTACATGACCGTGGCGTTCCCCGAGGTGCCTGCCTGGGTGTGGATCCTGGGCACGATCGTCGCCTGCACGGTGCTCAACCTCGCGGGCGTCAAGCTCGCCGCGCGCGTGAACACCGCGCTCGTCGTCATCCAGATCGTCACCGCCGTCGCTTTCGTCGTGCTCACCGTGAAGAACATCGCCGAGGGCGCGAATGGCGCGGTGTTCTCGTTCACGCCGTTCCTGGCGGCAGCCGACCAGTTCAGCGGTGTGGCGGCCGGCGCCGCCATCCTGGCGCTGTCCTTCCTCGGCTTCGACGCCGTGACGACCATGTCGGAGGAGGCGAAGAACCCGCGGCGGGACATCCCGCGCGCCATCTTCATCATCGTCGTCGCCGCCGGGCTGTTCTTCGTGGTCGTCACATACTGCATGCAGGTGCTCTTCCCGGATGTCGCCGAGGTCGGCGACATCGTGGGCGCGTCACCCGAGATGGCGAAGTACATCGGCGGGGCGCTGTTCCAGGCGCTGTTCATCGGCGGATACATGGTGGCGGTGCTCGGCTGCGGGATCACGCAGCAGATGTCGGCCGCACGGCTGCTGTACGCCATGGGCCGTGACGACGTGCTGCCGCGCCGGCTGTTCGCCCGCCTGAACGCCAAAGGCGTGCCGTCCGTGAATCTCGTCCTGATCGGACTGCTCGCGACGACGGCGATCTTCCTCGACCTGTTCCAGGCGGCATCGCTGATCAACTTCGGAGCTTTCGTCGCCTTCACTTTCGTGAACCTCTCGGTGATCGCCACCTACCTGCGGTTCCGCAAGGACCGCGGCGCGCGCAGCGTGCTGGGCTGGGTGATCGTCCCGGCACTCGGTGCGGTGATCAACGTCGTGCTGTGGTTCAGCCTCGAACCGAGCGCCATGCTGATCGGTGCCCTGTGGACGGTGATCGGCTTCGGCTATCTGCTCTGGCGGACACGCCTCTTCCGGGCTGCCCCACCCGTGCTCACCGGTCCCCTCGACCCCGAGAAGGAGGAGGAAACGCGCGCGTGACGCGGTGACGCGGCGCGAGGGGCGCTTCCACTAGGCTCGCGGCTATCACCGTTCGGGAGGGACGAAACCGTGGCAGAGAGCAACAAGAGGGTCGTGCGTTCGCAGGCCGAGGTCAGCGACGCCGACTCGCCGAGCTGGTCACCGACTCCGGAGGCCAAGAAGCAGGCGACGAGGTTGCGCTGGACCGCCGCGGGGCTGTGGGCCCTGGCGATCGCCGGCGAGGCCTTCGCGATCTTCTGGCTGCTGCGTCAGGTTCCGTTCACCACCGGCCACCTGATCGGACTGATCGCCGCGATCGTCGTCATCGGCGTGCTGGCAAGCGTTGGCTCTGTGCTCTGGAAGAAGGCGAACCGGCTCGACCCCGCGTCGCGCAAGGATCCGGTGCGCTTCTTCGTGCAGAACCAGCTCGGCGCGATCGTGTCGGTCATCGCGTTCCTGCCGCTGATCATCCTGATCTTCCTGAACAAGAACATGGACGGCAAGCAGAAGACGCTCGCCGGTCTCATCGGCATCGCGGTCGCCGCGATCGCCACCTTCGCGTTCGGGGCGGACTACAGTCCGGTGTCGCAGGAGCAGTACAGCGCCGAGAGCAACATCGTGACAGAGCTCACGGGTGAGGACCTGGTCTGGTACACGAAGTCGGGTTCCGTCTTCCACGTCTGCCAGGAGGTGCCGGACGTCAACAAGTCGTCCGCAGACAACACCATCTACAGCGGCACCGTCGCTCAGGCGCACGCGGAGGGCAAGGACCGGCTGACGAAGCGGTGGGAGTCCGAGGCGACGAACTACTGCGGGTACACGCAGGACCAGGTGGATGCCGTGAAGGCGGCACTGCCCGACGACGTCGCCGAGGTGGAGAACGCACCCTCGGAGTGAGGTGATCAGGCGGTTGCGGCTCGCAGCGCCTGCACCGCGGATGCCACGATCTCGGCATCCGTGACGTCGTGGCCCGCGTCTCCCCCGCCCGGGCCCGTCGGCGCGTCACCGCCCGTACGGCGGCGGGCGGAGAGGTGGATGGCCTCGACGCCCGTCGCGACGAGCGCGGGGATGTCAGGCAGGCGCACTCCGCCGCCGCACATGATCGCGATCCGTCCGCGCGCCTCGGCGACGAGCCGGGCCAGCACGTCGGCGCCGTCGATGCTGCGTGCGGCCCCGCCACTGGTGAGGACCCGGTTCACTCCGCAGGCGGCGAGCCGGTCCACGGCCGAGACCGGGTCGACGAGCGTGTCGATGGCGCGGTGGAAGACCAGCTCGGCCGGACCTGCGGCGTCCTTCCAGCGTTCGAGCGCCGCGAGGTCGACGTCGCCGTGTGCGGTGAGCGCGCCGACGACGATCCCGCCTGCCCCTCGCTGCACGGCGTCGCGGATGTCGGCGGTGACCACGGCGACCTCGTCGGCGCTGTAGACGAAGCCGCCAGGACGCGGCCTGATGAGGACGGCGACCTGCGCGGGGTCTGGCGCTGCGCACAGCACAGAATCGATTGTCGCTGCCGACGGCGTGAGTCCCCCGGTTCCGGAGAGCGCCTGACAGAGCTCGACCCTGTCCGCGCCGGCGGTGAACGCGTGGCGTGCTCCCGCGGCGTCCTGGATGGCGACCTCGAGGTCGACGGCCGTCACGGGGCCACCGTCAGCACGGCGACGCACGCGCCGCGCAGCGCCTCGGGGATGCGGACGGTGACCGAGCCGTCGGTCGTCGGGATCCGCTCGGCCGCAGTCCCGTCAGCCCAGCGCGCCTCGCCCCCGGCCAGCTCGGCCGG
>JAPSIX010000172.1 GCA_031178475.1 Microbacterium sp.
TCGGAGCACAGGTCGACGGCCCGGCGGGCAAGGTCGGTGGCGATGGGCGCGTCACCGCGTGCCATGACGCTTGGCCCCGGCAGTTCACCCGGAGTGAAGATCGCCTCGTCGATCCGGCGGACCCCTTCGTACACGACCGCGCGGATTGCGCGGACGAGGCTCTCGGCCTCGCCGAGCAGCGCCAGTTCACGCTCGCCGGGAGCGGGCTTGGCGCGTAGCGCGTCGCGCGCGATGTCGACCGCGTGCTGAGATAGGCCGATCGCGATCCCCGCCATGCTGTAGAACGGCAGGTCAACGATCTTGTTGAGAGGGTCGGCGTGAGGGTCCGGCTCGAAGTACCGGTCGAATGCGTGTGACTCGGGGACGAAGTATCCTGACGTCTGGTAGCCGGAGCTGCCGGATGCCGCGAGCCCCACGACATGCCAGTCGTCGAGAATCTCGACCTCATCTGTGGACATCCACACGCCGAGGATGAGTTGGCTGCCGTCGTCCTTCAGCACCGCCTCGTCGTTCTCGAACACGGCGGCCCCGCCGAGCACGTAGTGCGCGGAGTGGATGCCGCTGCCGAACCTCCATGTGCCACTGACCTGATATCCGCCCGCGACGCGGTCGGCCCGTCCGCGCGGGTGGAACGATCCTGCGGTGGGAAGGTCCATGTGCGGGTACAGCTCGGCGTAGGCGTCCTCGCCGAGTCGGCTGGCGTAGAAGCCGGTCGCGGCGAGGATCGCAACATTCCACGACACCCCGCCGTCCACGGTGGCGACCATCTCGACCATCCGCGTCTGATCGGTGAGCGACATCTCCGGACCGCCATGCCGTGCCGGGAAGCCCGCCCTGTATACGCCCGCGGCAAGCAGAGCGCGGTGCGCGCGGTCAGTGAGGTGCCCGATCACAGAGCACTCCTCTGCCTCCTCTGCGAGGAGCGGGAGAATCGCCTCGATATTGGCAAGGATCGCGGCGGCATCCGTTGGCTCACGCAGCTCTGCCATCTCGGCGACGGTTGTCTCTGTCATGGTCATCGGGAGCTCCTCCTCAGTTCGGGCAGAACCTTCCTGCCCAGCAGTTCGATCGCCTCCATGGGATCGGCGCCGAGCGGGTGGCCGAACGAGATATGCCGCGCGCCTTGCCCGATCAGATCGAGGCACTGCTCGATCACGTGGCCGGTGTCGCCCGCGATGCCCAACTTGAGCATGTCATCGTCGACGAGATCGGTCGCCGCGTCAGTCTGCCCCCCGGTGTACAAGCTCTGCACCCGCTCGAACTTCTCCACGTCGTACCCTGCACCCTCTAGTGCATCCTTGGAAAGCTGCCCCGCGTACGCCGCGATCTTGCTGGCGAGCAAACGGCGTGCCGTCGACGCGTCGTCGTCGATGCTGACCCAGAGGCCGCAGCCGAGGTCGATCGACCGCCTGCCGCCGGACCCGCGCTCGATGTTCGCCTTGACCCAATGGAAGCGCGTCGGCGGGAGGCACAGCGCGATGACGCCGTCGGCCTCGCGCCCGGCAAGTTGGAGCAGCTTCGGCCCCATCACGCCCAGGTAGATCGGCGTGGGGGCGGCGCCTTCCTTCAACCGAGCGTGCTCCGACCAGCCGTCGCCGACACCCTCGACGTCGGCCGGTGACCCCCCGTCGAGGAGCGCTCGCACGGCGCGCAAACCGCGGCGGGTCCGCTCGAGTGGTGAGAGCGGCTGGAGCCCAGCCCACGGCAGATACAACTCAGATCCGGCGCCGATCCCGAGGATGAACCGCCCGCCCGAGAGGTCCTGGAGTGCGGCGGCGATTCCCGCCACCTCCGCCGGGTTAAGGCTGACCGTGTTGAACACGCTCGATCCGACATGAATCCTGCTTGTCGCGTCCAAAGCGAGCGCCATCGGCACGACGCCCGAACGGCGGAACAGATCGTTCCCCGTCCAGATCTGGTCGAACCCGACCTCCTCGGCGAGCATCGCCGCGTTGCGGAAGTTGCGAGCACCGACCCCGCTGCCCCAGCGGACACTGAAGCGCAGCGGTGCGGCGTGCATGCCGGCGTCCATCAACCCGCGGCCATCTCGCCTGCGGGAGTGCCGGTCATCGGGTTGATCTTCAGCTCCTCAATCGTGATCATCGCGAGTTCGAGCTGTTCGCCAGAGTAGATCTTTTCGTACGAGCCGTCCTCGATGACCGCCTTCATCGCGCCGAGGAGCGCCTCGCTGAGACCGGGGTTCTCCTTCGAGACGGCGATGCCGCTGTACTCCGTCGGCATCTCCTCCTCGGGCACCTCCACGCCTTCGAACGTGTTCGGGTCAGCCTCCGCGGTCTCCATCACGTTGAGCGTGACGTCGAGCCAGGCATCGATGGTGCCTGCGCGTAGCGCCTGGACCGCTGCCGCAGCACCCTGATATTCGGCCATCTTTATGGCCTTGTCGCCCTCGCCGACGCACGCAGTCTCGCTGACCTCGGCGACCTTCGCTGCCTGATTGGACCCGATGGGGACGCCGATGGTCAGACCGCACAGGTCAGCGATCGCATGCACATCTTCCGGGTTGCCACCCGCGACGAGAAGGGCGTGCCCGCGACTCTGGAACGGGATGAGGTCGAGGACGCTGAGCTCACGCTCCTCCGTGATGCTCACCTGGCCGAACAGGGCGTCGACCGTTCCCGCTTGCAACCCCGGAATCTGGGCCGGCCACGCGAGATTCTGCCACTCAACCTCGACACCCAGGATCTCCCCGAAGAGGGCTGCGAGTTCCGGAGCGATACCGACCGCGGTGGTCGGATCCATCTCGGACACCGAAAGTACCGGCGGGGTCTCCCACAGGCCCCCGAAGGAGATGGTCCCGCTCTCCTTGATCGCCTCGGGGAGCAGGTCGTGCAGCTTCTGGTCGAATCGCTCTTCGCCGCCGGATGCGGCCGGCTCCGCTCCGGGGGCCGCACCGCCGCATCCTGCCAGCGTCAGCGCGAGAGCGACTGCGCCTGCCACGAGAGCCAGCCGGCGCGGGCGTCCGACGCCCCGCAGGGGGAATACAGTATTCATAGCGGATACCTCTCTCGATGTGCGTCATCGGACATCGGGGGTCGGGGCCTTCGTCGGCGCCGGTGGTTCGGGACTCTCAGTGTTACACATTCATGACGTGCGTAACAAGAGTGTTATACAGAGATTTCGGTGGGACTATCGGATGCCCCGGCCGCCGAGCGACCGAGGGCATCCGCTGTCCGCGGACTCAGCCGGCGACCTTGCCGACGGGCGTTCCGGTGATCGGGTTGATCACGAGCTCCTCCGCGGTCAGTGCCTGACGAACCGAGCCGTGCGAGTCGAGGATCTCCTGGTAGGTGCCGTCCTCGATCAGGATCTTCATCGCGCCGGCGATGGCCTCGGCGAGCCCGGGATTCTCCTTCGGGATCGCGATGCCGCTGTACTCCGGCGGCGCCTGGTCCTCGGGGATCAGGACCGAACTGAACACCTCGGGCTCCGACTCCACCACCTTCTCGATCTCCGGCTGCCCGTCGATCCAGGCGTCGACCGTACCGGCGCGCAGCGCCTGGATCGCCGGTGCGGCGCCCTGGTACTCGGCGAGCTTGATGGCGGGCTTGCCCGCGCCGACGCAGTCCTCGTCGCTGACGGCGAGGATGTTCGGGATCTGATTCGACCCGAGGCCCACGCTGATGGTCCGCCCGCACAGCTCCGAGAAGGACTCCACGTCATGCGGGTTGTCGGCCGGCAGCAGCAGGGAGAGCCGGTTGACGCCCCACGGGATCAGGTCGACGATGCTGAGCTCGCGTTCCTCAGTGATGCTCACCTGTCCGAAGAGGACGTCGACCGAGCCGGCCTGCAGACCGGGCAGTTGCGCCGGCCACTGAAGGTTCTGCCACTCGACGTCGACGCCGAGGATCTCGCCGAAATGAGCGACGAGTTCTGGCGCGATGCCGGCCGGCTTGGTGGGATCTGCGGGGTCGACCCCGAGGCCCGGCGGCGTCTCCCACAGCCCGCCGAAGGACACGACCCCCTGACTGCGGATCGACTCAGGGAGCAGATCGTGAAGGGACTGGTCGAACCGTTCGTCGGTGGATCCTCCGGGCGCGCCCGCCGCGGGCGGCGGCGCCGCGCCGCCGCATCCGGCCAGTGCGAAGGCCGTGGCGAACAACGCGGTCGCGGTGATGAGCTGCCGGGCGCGCGATGCGCGCG
>JAPSIX010000173.1 GCA_031178475.1 Microbacterium sp.
CACAGCGACTACATCATCCCCAGCCTCGGCGAAGAGCTCGGAATCGTCGGGCTGTTCGCGATCCTGTTGCTGTACATGGTGTTCGTCAGCCGAGGCCTCCGGATCGGACTCGCCGGCCAGGACGACTTCGGCAAGCTGCTCTCCACGGGCCTGTCGTTCACGATCGCCCTGCAGGTGTTCATCATGGTGGGCGGTGTCACCCGCGTGATCCCGCTGACCGGACTGACGACGCCGTTCCTCGCGGCCGGCGGGTCGTCACTCATCGCGAACTGGCTCATCGTCGCGCTGTTGCTGCGCATCAGCGACGGCGTGCGCCGCCAGCCCCGGGTGGTGATCGGATGACCGCTTATGAATTTCGCTCGCTCGGCACCCCGAGGCGGTGCCGCGTCATGACTCATTTCGTCTCGTCGCTGCGCTCCTCGCTCAATGACCGGGTTCGCTCGGCACCCCGAGGGGGTGCCGCGTCATGACTCATTTCGTCTCGTCGCTGCGCTCCTCGCTCAATGACCGGGTTCGCTCGGCACCCCGAGGGGGTGCCGCGTCATGACTCATTTCGTCTCGTCGCTGCGCTCCTCGCTCAATGACCGGGTTCGCTCGGCACCCCGAGGGGGTGCCGCGTCATGACTAAAGAACTGCGCCGTCTGAGCCTCGTCATCCTCGCGATGTTCCTTTCGCTGTTCGTCGCGACAAGCTGGATTCAGGTCGTCGACGCCGATCGGCTCGCCCAGCACCAGGCGAACACCCGCACGCGTCTGGACAGCTACGAGATCCAGCGCGGCTCGATCATCGTCGACGACACCGCGATCGCGACCTCTGTGCGCGCTGACGACAAGTACCAGTACCAGCGCGTGTACGAGAACGGCCCGATGTGGGCTCCTGTCACCGGCTACTACAACCCGGCGCTGCAGTCAGCGACCGGCCTGGAGCGAGCCCTCAACGTCGATCTCTCGGGCACCGGCTCGAACGCGTTCTTCGGCGAGATCGAGCGGATCGTGTCTGGGCAGCCACAACAGGGGCTGAGCGCAAAACTGACTCTGGATGCCGACGCGCAGCTCGCCGCATGGGAGGCGCTGGAAGGCCTGCAGGGAGCGGTCGTGGCGATCGAGCCGAAGACCGGCCGCGTCCTGGCGATGGTGTCCACGCCCGGCTTCGACACGAACGCCCTGGCCGCCCACGACCCCGCCGCCGTGGACACCCTGCACGACCAGCTCGAGTCCGACGCGACGCGTCCGCTGTACAACCGGGCGATCGCCGGCAACCTCAACCCGCCCGGTTCCACCTTCAAGGTGGTCGTCGCCGCGGCGGCCCTGGCATCCGGCGACTGGACCATGGACTCGGCGCTGCCGAACCCCGCCCGCTACACGCTGCCGGGCACGTCAACCCAGATCTCGAACGCCTGGGGCGGCACGTGCGGGCCGGGGGAGACGGCGACGATCGCCGAGGCACTGCGCCTCAGCTGCAACATCCCGATGGCCGAGCTCGCGGCCGAGCTGGGTGACGAGGCGATCCGCGAAACGGCCGAGAAGTTCGGCTTCAACGCCGATCTGCAGATTCCGCTGAAGGTGACCCCGTCCAGCTACCCGTCGGGTCTCAACGATCCCGAGACGGCGCTGACCGGCTTCGGGCAGGGCAAGGTGACGGCGACGCCACTGCAGATGGCGATGGTGGTCGCCGGGATCGCCAACGACGGCGCGGTGATGACGCCCCGCATGGTGGATGCCGTGATCGGCGACGATTTCGCCGTGCACCGACAGTACGAGGACGAGGCGTTCGACCAGCCGCTCGACGCGGCGGCGGCCGACGCGCTCAGTTCGGCGATGGTCACCGGCGTCAGTGACGGGGCCGCCTCGGGTGCAAGAATAGACGGGGTCGATGTCGCCGGTAAGACGGGCACCGCGCAGAACGGCGGTTCCCGTCCGCACACGCTGTGGTTCACAGGATTCGCCCCTGCGGAGGACCCGCAGGTGGCGGTGGCAGTCGTCGTCGAAGACGGCGGTGGAGAAGGTCAATCCGGTTCGGGCAATGACATTGCCGCTCCGATTGCGAAGAAGGTCATAGAGGCGGTGCTGGGCAGATGAGACCGACGCAGGGTGTGTCGTTCGGTGGTCGCTACGAGCTGCAGTCGCGGATTGCGATCGGCGGCATGGGCGAAGTGTGGGAGGCGACCGATCATGTCATCGGGCGCACCGTCGCGATCAAGATCCTCAAAGACGAGTACATGGGGGATCCGGGCTTCCTCGAGCGCTTCCGCGCCGAAGCCCGCCACGCGGCGCTCGTCAACCACGAGGGCATCGCGAGCGTGTTCGACTACGGCGAGGAGAACGGCTCGGCCTTCCTCGTGATGGAGCTCGTGCCCGGTGAGGCGCTGTCGACGATCCTCGAGCGCGACGGAGCGCTGAGCGCCGACAAGACGCTCGACATCGTCGCGCAGACGGCATCCGCTCTGCAGGCCGCGCACGCGGCTGGCCTGGTGCACCGCGACATCAAGCCAGGCAACCTGCTGATCACGCCCGATGGGCGGGTCAAGATCACCGACTTCGGCATCGCCCGCATCGCCGACCAGGTGCCGCTGACCGCCACCGGTCAGGTGATGGGCACCGTGCAGTACCTCTCGCCGGAGCAGGCGTCGGGCCACGCGGCATCCCCCGCCACCGACATCTACTCGCTGGGCATCGTCGCGTACGAGTGCCTGGCGGGCAAGCGCCCGTTCACCGGCGAGTCGCAGGTCGCGATCGCGATGGCGCAGATCAACGAGCAGCCGCCGCCGCTGCCTGCGACCGTGCCGATCCCGGTGCAGAACCTCGTGATGGCGATGATCGCGAAGAAGCCGGTCGATCGACCCTCGTCGGCGGCGACGGTCTCCCGTGCCGCCCGCGCGCTGCGCCGCGGTGACCTGAACTCGGCCGCGATCGCCGTCCCTGCGATCGCGGGGGCGGGGGTGGCGGATGCCGACGACGCGACGCGCATCCTCACCGGCATGACGGACGGGCAGGATGCCACCCGCATCCTGCCGACCACCGCCCAACTGCCTACCGAGCAGGCGATCGTCGAGGACGAGCCGCAGAAGAAGAAGCGCAGCCCGTGGACGTGGCCGCTCATCGCCCTGATCCTGCTGCTGCTGCTCGTGCTGGGCGGCACCCTGTGGGCGCTCTTCGCGAACAACGACAACGACGGTGACGCCGACCCGACGCCCGACCGGTCGACCAGTCAGGTGCAGACACCGTCTTCGCCGCCGCCGACGGAGCCCGAGGAGGAAGACACTCCCGAACAGAAGATGGTGGATGTCGCCGCGCTGGCGCTCGCGGAGCGCCCCTGCAGCGAGGCCGAGGGCATCGCCGAAGGAGCGGGGCTGGATGCCGAGTGCGTGGCCGGCACCACGCCGGCGCCGACTGACGCCCAGAAGGGGTACGTCCAGTCCGTGGACCCGTCAGGGAACGTGCCGGAAGGAACGCTGATCACGCTCACCACGTACGCCGACCCGGTGGCGGTTCTCGCTCCGAACTCCCCGCCGACGCTCAGCGGACCGGCGGTGGCCGGGATGCCGGTGCAGCTGAACTGGACCAACTACGAGTGCCCGTCCGGCGTTCCCGCGCTGGAGGGCTACCAGGTGAAGATCACCAACGCGACGTTCGACGACGGATCCACCGAGCGCACCTTCCCGAACAACCAGCGCAACGCCACCATCACGATCAACCGCGACTCCGCCGGGCAGACCGTGACGGCATCGTACGTGGCGCTCTGCGGCGAGCGCCTGTCGCCCCGGTCGCCGCAGATGGAGGAGCAGATCACCGGCGTCGAGGTGCCCGGCGACGCCCCGTCGACGCCTCCGCCCGCCCAGTAGCCTGGTATCGCGTTCACGAAGTCGTTCAGGGGGTCAGTCGTGTCGACAGAACCGCGAATTCTCGCGGGTCGCTACCGCGTCGATGAGGTCATCGGCCATGGTGGCATGGCGAAGGTGTACCGCGGCTACGACCTGATCCTCGGCCGCGAGGTCGCGATCAAGATCCTCGACCCGCAACTCGCGAAGGATCAGGCGTTCCGCACGCGTTTCCGCCTCGAGGCGCAGGCGGCGTCACGGATGGCACACCCGTCGATCGTGCGGGTGTTCGACGCCGGCGACCCGGCGGCCCCTTCGAC
>JAPSIX010000174.1 GCA_031178475.1 Microbacterium sp.
TGGACATGCGGATGGATCAGACTCGCGGCATCACCGCCGCGCAGATCCTCGCCGAGTACAGCGAAGGACAGTTGCGCCGCATCTTCGAGCGCTACGGCGAGGAGAAGCTCGCGGCGCGCTACGCCCGTTTCATCGTCCAGGCGCGTCAGACCCGTCCGCTGGAACGCTCCGGTGAGCTGGTGGACCTGCTCGTCGAAGCGACCCCCGCCGCCGCCCAGCGCGCCGGCCACCCCGCCAAGCGCGTGTTCCAGGCGCTGCGGATCGAAGTCAACACCGAGCTCAGCGTGCTCGCCGACGCGATCCCGGTGGCCATGGACGCGCTCGAGGTCGGCGGCCGCATCGCCGTCATGTCCTACCAGTCGCTTGAGGACCGCCTCGTCAAGCAGGCGTTCGCCGCAGCGGCGTCGTCGACCGCGCCCGCCGGGCTGCCGGTGGAGCTGCCCGAGCACGCGCCGCGCTTCCGCCTGCTCACCAAGGGCGCCGAGCTCGCCGGTGATGCCGAACGAGCGCGCAACCCGCGTGCGATTCCGGTGCGTCTGCGTGCCGCCGAGAAACTGAGGGAGTCGGCATGAGCGTTCCGGCACTGCGCACACAGCCGCGCACCGCACCGGCGAAGACCCCGCAGCGTCGGCTGCACCCGGTCACCGCGCCCGATGCACGTCGTCGTCCGAAGACGGCGTACGCCGTGCTCGCCTTCAGCGGTGCGCTGGCGATCGGCGCGGCGCAGATGGGCCTGTCCTTGGCCTCCACGCAGGACTCGTTCGTGCTCGCCGAGCTGAACGCGCAACAGCGGGCGCTGAGCCTTGAGAAGCAGGCGCTGAAGGACGACATCGTCGGTCTCAGCTCACCGCAGTCGCTCGCCAGCAAGGCCGATGGTCTCGGGCTGGTCGTGGCCGGATCCGCCTCGTATCTCCGCCTCAGCGACGGCATGGTGCTGGGTGCGGCAGAGGGCGCCGACTGGACCTCCACCGTGAATCCGAACGGTCCGAGCACCGTGAGCAACGCGCTGCTCGCACCGCCCCCCGCGTCCGAGTCGGGCGAACCGGCCGACTCGACCGCTCAGGAGGCGACGGGCACCACCCTTCCGCCCGCGATCGCCGAGGGGCTTCCCTCTCCCACCACCCGCTAGATCAGCCGCTCAGAACCAGGACGGAGAACGGGCATGACGACACGAGCAACCCGGGGGCCGCGGCGGCGCACGGTCGCGGCACTCGCCGTCATCCTCGTCGTGCTCGGCGCGTTCATCATCCGGCTGGTCGACATTCAGGTGGTGCGCGCCGACGAGCACGTCGCCGACTCGCTGAACACCGGCAAGCTCGGGATCACCCAGCCGATCGTGGGCGCGCGCGGTGACATCGTCGACGCCAGCGGTACGGTGCTCGCCTCCAGCGTGCTCGAGTACGACGCCCAACTCGACCCGAAACTCATCCGGGACAACGAGGAAGAGGACGATCCGAGGAAGAAGTTCGCCGAGCCGTGGCCGGAAATGAGCGAGAAGATCGCCCACGTCGTCGGCAAGACCGGCGACGAGGTGCGTGCGCTCGTCGATGACGCACTCGCGGCCAATGAGAACTCGCGCTACGCCCAGCTCGCGCGCGGGATGTCGACCGCGCAGTACCTGGAGCTGAAGAAGCTCGAGCTGCCCTACCTGGCGATGTACTCCCGCTCGGTGCGCGTGTACCCGAACGGAGCGGTGGCGGGCAACATGGTGGGCTTCCTCAACGGCGAGGGCAAGCCGCAGTACGGCGTGGAGCGGATCGCCCACGAGTGCCTCGCCCCGACGAACGGCGAGGAGTCGTACCTGCGCGGCAAGGGCGGGGTCAAGATCCCGGGCAGCGAGCGGATCACGCCGGCGGTCGACGGCGGTACGGCACAGCTGACGCTCAACAGCGATCTGACCTGGTACATGCAGCAGATGATCGCCGAGGAGGCTCAGCGTCAGGGTGCCAAGGCCGGCACCGTGACGGTGGTCGAGGCGAAGACCGGCAAGATCCGCGCCGCTGCGGAGTACCCCGCCGTCGACCCCAACGACATCAACGCCGTGGCGGCGACGTACTGGAAGTCGCAGATCTTCTCCGATTCGTTCGAGCCCGGCTCGACGTTCAAGGCGATCACCGCCGCCACGGTGCTCGATCAGGGTGCGGCCGACCTGAAGACGCACGTCACGGCGCCCAGTCGCGAGCGCTTCCCGAACGGCGCCGTGATCAATGACCCGTTCCGGCACCCGGTTCACGAGTACACCCTCGCCGGCGCACTGATCGACTCGTCGAATGTCTCGCTGTCGAAGTTCGGCAACATGGTCGACCCGAAGGTGCGCTACGACTACCTTCGCCGGTTCGGAGTCGGCGCGAAGACCGGAATCGGATTCCCTGCCGAGCAGAGCGGCGTGGTGCGCGATCCGTCGACGTGGGACAACCAGACGCTGTACACCACCACCTTCGGCCAGGCGTTCACCGTCACGACCGCTCAGCTCGCCGGCGCCTACCAAGCCCTCGCGAACGACGGGACGAAGATCGATCTGTCGCTGGTGGAGTCGTGCATCGAACCGGACGGCACGATCAACCAGACGCCAGAGCCGGCGGCGGAGCAGGTCGTCAAGCCCGAGACCGCCCAGCAGGTGCAGCGGATGCTGGAGAACGTGGCGGTCCAGGGCAATCTCGCCAAGGCCATCGACGTGCCCGGTTACCGCATCGGCGTGAAGACCGGCAGCGCGCAGAAGCCGAACGGCAAGGGCGGCTACAAGCAGGGCGTCTACTTCACCAGCATCGTGGGTGTCGCGCCCATCGAGGACCCGCAGTACGTCGTCGTCGTCACCTTGGACGAGCCGACTAGAGTGAGATCGTCTGCAGCGACCGCGGCCGCCTTCCAGAAGGCGATGACCCAGGTTCTGAAGACGTATCGCGTCCCGCCGTCCTCTGCCCCCATGGACGAGCCGCTTCCCAAGTTCAACTAGCCGGCGATCCGCCGCGCATGGAGATGCCACATGATCGCCCTGACGCTCGCTGAGATCGCCGCCATCCTCGGCGGCGAGCTGCGCACCGCCGGTGCAGACACGCCCGAGACCGTCGTCGACGGCACCGTCGACACCGACTCTCGTAATATGCGGCCCGGGTCGGTCTTCGTGGCGAAGCCGGGAGAGGAGACGGACGGTCACCGATTCGTCGGGGCGGCCGTAGAGGCGGGCGCGACCCTGGCGATCGTCGAGCAGGTCGTCGACGTCGCCGTCTCGCAGGTCGTCGTGGCCGACGCCGTACGGGCGCTGGCCGATCTGGCGCGCGCCGTCGTCGCGCGGGTGCGCGAGCAAGGGCCGCTCAAGATCGTCGGCATCACGGGCTCGAACGGCAAGACCACCACCAAGAACTTTCTCGCCCGCATCCTGTCTGACGAGGGCGAGACGGTCGCTCCCATCAGGTCCTACAACAACGAGGTCGGCGCCCCGCTCACGATGCTGCGCGTCACGCCCAGCACGCGTTTCCTCGTCTGCGAGTTCGGCGCGGCGGGTCCCGGCAGCATCGCGCGCCTCGCCGGCCTCGTCGAGCCCGACGTCGCCGTCGTGCTGATGGTGGGCATGGCGCACGCCGGCGGATTCGGCGGCATCGAAGGGACCGCTCAGGCCAAATCCGAGCTCGTGCAGGCCACCCGGGGCGGCGGCTCCGCCGTCCTCAACGTCGACGACCCGCGCGTGTGGGCGATGCGTGCGATCGCCGCGGAGGGGGACATCGACGTGATCGGCTTCGGTCAGGGGCCGGCCGCCGATGTTCGCGCCGAGGACATCCAGGTCACGGCATCCGGCACCTCCTGCACCATCGTCGCCGACGGCGAATCGCTGCCCCTGCGGCTGAAGGTGCTGGGTGCCCACCACGTCGGCAACGCCCTCGCGGCGGTCGCGGCAGCGCGCGTGCTCGGCGTGCCCCCGGCATCAGCCATCGCCCGGCTCGAGACCGTCGAGATCGCCGAGCGGTGGCGTATGCAGCCGCTGGGCAGCGACCGCGTGCGCATCATCAACGACGCGTACAACGCCAGCCCCGACTCGATGGCCGCCGCCCTGCGCACGCTGGCACAGATCACCGGCGAGCATGAGCGCACCGTCGCCGTGCTCGGCGCGATGAGCGAG
>JAPSIX010000032.1:0-9572 GCA_031178475.1 Microbacterium sp.
GAAAGCGATGATCTTTGCCATGAGTCTTTCGTCCCTCCCGGACGTAGGCGTTGGGATTAGCACTCAGGGTGATCGAGTGCTAAACCCAGTCTGGCACTCGACCCATGAGAGTGCAAGCCGCGCCCCGCAGGGCGCTCAGCCGGACGGCGTACCCGACCCGGGCGTGGTGCGGTCAAGGCCTATCACGACCGTGAGCTGCGGGGTCTCCGAATCGTTCAGACCCGCATAGAAGTCGCTCTGCTGCACGTCCGCGCCGCCGAGCAGGTCGGCAAGGCCGAGGGCGGCCGCCTCGTCGGCCTCGTCCACGTAGAACACGGTCGTCTGCTCGAACTCCTCACTCGCGCCGTCACTGCCGAAGACGAGGTCGGCCGACCACCCCTCCCGCAGCAGAAGCGTGCGGACCTCGCCGGCCAGCCCCTCCTCGGGGGTGGCGTTGAGGATCATGACGCGATAAGACGTGTCGACGACGCCTTGCAGGCCGGGCTGCTGCACCTGGGACCGCTCCGCCTCGGGGAACAGCGAGATCCGGTCCATCATCACCAGAGCCGCGAAGATGCCCGCCACGATGAGCACGAGCGCGGCCGCGGTCGACCACAACAGCAGAACGAGCCCGCTCATGCCCGGGTTCTCGGCCCGGTGTGCGCCGACTCTTCCGCTGGTGCGGGGAACGTCGTCGAATCGGTCAGGAGCGGGGTGTGGCACCTTCCGATGCTAGCGTCAGCCGCCCGAGAGCCCGCACAGAGCGGTGGCCCGATCGCCGTCAGCCGACGAAGCCGCGCATACGAGCGGCTCGCTGACCGGCGCGGGCCTCTCGCAGGCGCCTCAACCGGCGCACGAGCAGCGGGTCGAACTGCAGCGCGGCCTCGGTATCGATCAGCCGGTCCAGCAATTGGTAGTAGCGCGCCGGGCTCATCCCCAGCTGAGCGCGGATCGTCTCCTCCTTCATGCCGCCGTGCCGCGGCCAGGCCGCCTCCAGCGTCAGGATCGCACGGTCGCGATCGGTGAGTTCTCCGAGCATGGCATCAGGCTACGCGGCATCCTGCGGCTGGCCGGGACGCCACTCCCACCAACGTCCGAGCGGGTCGGCACGCGCGACGACGCGCCCGTCGAGCGCCACCGCGAACCCCTTCCCGTCGGCGGGATCCAGCGGCGGATTCCATGCGTCGTGCAGGCCGGGGGCGTCGATCGTGATCCAGCGGGCGCCCAGCGCGCGGATGCGTTCGATCAGGTCGAGCCGGCGCTGGCGGGGCAGGTAGACGAGCACACCCGGCGTGGTCACCACCAGCGTCGCGTCGGGCGGAGCGGATGCGGCGGTCTCCGCCAGCAGATCCACCGCGTCGCCCGCTCGCAGAAGCGGCGGATCGTCGGCGACGACGGCGCACGCCGCCTCGATCCGCTGGGCGCGTTCGGTCTCGCCCGGCCAGGTGAGCGACGACATCCACGCGACATCGCGCGGATCGCGCACGTCGAGCGGTGCGAGGTCGATCCCGGCGCGCCAGACGATCTCAGGGAGCCGCAGCGGCGGCAGCACGCCGCGTACCGCGCTGGTGAGCACGACGGGAGACGGGCCGTCGGCGGGATTCAGCGCCGCGCGCTCCCGGCCCGCGTCGTCGACCAGACGGTAGGAGTATCGATCGGGGTACAGGCACAGCCCGGCCGCGGCGCCGATCTCGAGCAGTGCAACCGGGCCCGTGATCTCACCGAACGCCGGCAACAGTGCCGCCAGGCGCAGTGGCTCGTTGGTCTGCACGCCGCGCCGCGCACACTCCGCGACGACGGCATCCGCGTGCTCGAGCAGGAAACGGCGCCACCGCCCGTATCCGGAAACGGGTGCCCCCAGCATCCGTGTGACGGCGAAGACGAGCGGCGGCTGACGGTGCTGCTCGTCGAGGCGGGTCAGCACCGCGCTCGCCTCGGCATCGCCGGCGACACCCTCCGCCCATTCGGCATAGCGGATGCTGCGCCCCGACGCCTCGTCGCGCGCGAAGCGCGCGTAACGCTCACGCACGGCATCCGTCATCCGTTCATTGTCGCCGATGCCGCATCGCGCCGGAGGCGCGAGAATGGAGGGGACCCTGGAGGAGACATGTCGAACAACGTGAACAAGTCCGAAGCCGAGTGGCGCGCCGAACTGGGCGAAGAGCGCTACGCCGTGCTCCGCGAGGCTGCGACCGAGCGGCCCTGGACGGGTGAGCTGCTCGACGAGAAGCGCGACGGGCTGTATCGCTGCGGCGCGTGCGGCGCCGAGCTGTTCAAGGCCGGGACCAAGTTCGATTCCGGGTGCGGTTGGCCGAGCTTCTACGAGGCGGTGCAACCCGAGGCCGTGACCTTGATCGAGGACCGGAGCCTGGGCATGGTGCGCACCGAGGTGCGCTGCGCGGCGTGCGACTCGCACCTCGGGCATGTGTTCCCCGACGGCTTCGGCACGCCCACCGGCGACCGGTACTGCATGAACTCACTGGCGCTGAGCTTCACGCCCGACGAATCGTGAGTGTTCTCGACGCCGTCGCCGGGCGCACGTCGTGGTCGAAGGTCACCGACGAGGCGCCGTCGCACGAGGAGCTGCTTCGGCTGATCGCGGCGGCGGGCCGGGTCGCGGATCACTCGTCACTGCGGCCGTGGCGGCTGATCGAGCTGCGCGGTGACGACCGACTCGTGCTCGGCAAGGCGATTGCGAAGGCGCAGCGCGATCGCAAGCCGTCGACGAAGCCGATGCGCGCTCCCCTGCTGATCGCCGTGGTGGCCAGCTATCGCAAGAGCGGCAAGGTTCCGCGCTGGGAGCAGGAGGCCGTCGCCTCTGGTGTGGCGCACATGCTCAGCCTGCTGCTCGACGAGGCAGGCTGGGGCGTGATCTGGCGCACCGGCGGGTACACGCGTTCCAAAGCGGTCGCGAAGGCGCACGGGCTGAAGAAGAACGAAGAGCTGCTCGGCTGGCTGTACGTGGGCGGCAAGCCGGAGGGCAAGGGCCCGGGTCGCCGCAAGGGCATCGACCCCGAGGCGATGATCAGCCGGATGCCGTCGCGCGACTCCTGATCAGAGCGCGGGAGGCCTCGTGCGGCGACGCGACACGGCGGCGACGACGGATGCGGCGGCGAGCACGACCATGGCTGCCAGCTGCCACAGCGCGGGGCCGTGCTGCACCGGCCAGAGGACGTCGATGGCGACGGATGCCACGAGCTGACCGAGGACGCTGCCCAGCCCCATGAGCAGCACCCCGGTGTGCGCGACGAGGAATGCGCCGAGCAGGATGTACGCGAAGCCGAGCAGACCACCGGCGTACAGCCAGGGTTCGGTGGGCAGCGCGCCGGGTAGTCCGCGTACGGCGACGCTGATCGCCGCGGCGACGATCAGTACGCACGTACCGGCGATGAAGCTGGTGAGGGTCGCGCTGATCGGCGAGCCGACCCGTTTCGCCAGGCGTCCGTTCGCGCCTGCCTGCCAGGCGATGCCCGCGCCGGCGAGAAAGGGCAGCAGCAGGAGCCAGAGCGGTGCGGATGCCAGCACGTCGCCGCCCAGTGAGACGGCGACCGCGGCGAGCGCGAGCGCGCCGCCGAGGACGCGTCCCGGCGTGACCGCGACGACTCCCGCAGGGCCGAATCCGATCCGGTCGAGGACGAGACCGTGCAGCGTCTGGCCGGCCACGACGCCGACCGTGAACAGCGAGACGCCGAGCACACCGGCCACGACCCCCTGCGTGGACACGGTCAGCGCGCCGCAGGTGCCGCCGAGCAGCATCCAGAACGGGATGCTGCGCTGTCGGATGCCGGAGAGCAGCCTGCCCACCCCGGCGCGGGCCGACGCAATGCAGGGGATCACGATGATCAACGCGACCAGCCCGACGGCGAACGAGATGAACCCGGCGACGATCCCATCGTCGATACGCGCGCCGAGCACGCCGTTGATGCGTGCCTGCACGGCCGTCATCGCCCCGATCGAGGCCGCTCCCCCGAGCGCGAGCCAGGCGGGGAGGGGTCGTGCGTCGTTCACTGCGCCACCCTATCCGAACCGGGTGAGCCGCCCGTCGGTGTCGGGCTACGCTTTCGGCATGTGCGCGAGCTACGGGCTGGATCCCCGCTTCACGGATGCCGAGCTGTTGGCCGAGGCCGATGAGGCCGTACTCGACGGGCTGCGCTCGTGGGCGGAGAAGAACGAGAACGAGACGCTTCGGCCCACCGGCCGCAATCTGCGCAACCTGAATCCACTCGTCACCTTCGAAGAAGGGAACGCGGCACTCGAGCAGGCGTGGTGGGGGTTTCTCATCGACGGGCAGCCGGCGCGGTTCCCCTCCATCAACACCCGTTCCGAGCGCTTGCAGGACAAGCCGGGCGCGCTGCGCAGCCGTGCCATCGTGCCGGCCACGGGCTGGTTTGAGATGCAGAAGCCGAATCGGGTGTGGCATGAGTTCGGGCTCGGCCCCGGCATCCTGTTCGGCATGGCGGCGGTGACCCAGCGAGGGCGCACTCCCGATGGCGAATGGATCACCTGCTACTCCATCGTGATGCGACCAGCGCCCGAGCACCTCGCGAACGTCCACGACCGGATGCCGGTGCTGATCCCCGCCGGCTTCGCCGCCGACTGGCTGGGCGAGGAGCCGTCCCGCGACCTGATCGATCAGGCGCTGACGGAGGCAGCCGCTCTCGACGAGCGGGTGGCCGCACGGCCCCGCGACGACGACAAGAGCCCGTTGACGCTGTTCTGAGAGCCCGTCCTCTACGCGGCGCCGTTCTCTGCCAGGTAGCCGAGCCGGTGCAGCGTCTCGGCGTTGCGCCACCGCACGAGCGCATCGGCGATCGGGCGGGGAAGCAGCGCCGCCGGGCCCTTCGTCGGGGTCTCGTGAATGCGCACCACGCACCCCTCAGCATGCGGGCGCACCTCGATGACGACCTTCGCCTCACCGATCGGCCACCCACGCGCCTGCAGCGCGACGCGATTCGGCGGCTGCCACTCCAGCGACACCGTCGTGTCGTCGATGAGCAGGGGCCACACCCCGACCGAATGATGCAGTCGACTGCCGACGGCCGGCCAGGCATCCTCCACCTGGCGCATACGGGAGGCACCGACGACCCACGTGGGGTAGAGCCAGCCGTTGCTCAGGACGCGGAAGACGTCCTCCGGCTCGCAACGCAGCACGCGCACATTATGGGCGACCACAGGATCCTCCCCCGCTCGAAAAGGAGTGAGAGCCGACTGCGGGACTCGAACCCGCGACATCCTGTTTACAAGACAGGTGCTCTACCAGCTGAGCTAAGTCGGCGAACCGTCACCAGCATAGCGACGACCGGGATGCCGGGTGGACGCGATCAGGTGGCAGGCGTTCCGGACGGCGTCGGTGTCGGCGTGGGAGTGGGCGTCTTCGAGCTGTTGTACTCGTGGCTGGCCGTGGTCAGCACGAACTGCGAGAACTCGGCCGGATCGTCCATTGCGCCGACGTACGCCTGGCCGGCGACGACGACAAGCGTCTCGTTGTTGAGCTTGAGGTCCTTCGAGCCGGGCAGCGGTCCTTCGAGAGCACGTGCGGTGGCGTTCTTCGCCCAGGCGACGAAGTCCTGGTTCTCGATGCACGACCGCACCTTGTTGACCTTCTCGGCGCCCACCGCCACGGCGAGGTCTGCAAGCTCGACGTCCGTCGGCCCTTCGGTGTCGAGCTCGGGCTGGTCGGTCAGCAGTTCGTGGTTGTAGTCGTAGAACTGCCCCGGCGAGTGGGTCGCGACGCACGCCGCCGCCGACGCGGCCCGCAGCGAGTACTTGGTGCCGCTCGAGTTCGCGGTCAGCAGCGCCACCGGGTGATATGTCACGGTGACGGCGCCCTCGGCGATCCAGCCGGCGAGCTGACGGGCGTTGGCGCGTTCGAACTCTCCGGCGCTCGCGGACAGGTAGTCGATGTAGATGTGGATCTCGGTCGGCTCCGTCGCGCCCTCGGTCGGGGTGGGCGACGGCGTCGCCGAGGCCCCGGCATCCGTCGGGCTGGGCGAAGCCGTCGACGGCGCGCCTTCGGCAGCGCTGCCCGCCGTGATCTCGCGCACGGTGACGCCGTCGTCCTGCATCCCAGTCGGGTTCAACGCCGGCTTCGTGATGGAGGAGCCCACGGCCAACGCGACGCCGACGCCGATTCCGGCGAGCACCACGAGCGAGACCACCCCGATGATGATGCGTCGCATGATGCGCGCCCGCGACTGCCTGGCGTGCACCTTCTGGGCCTTCTCCCGCACCGCTTCACGCGTAGGGCGAGCGGCGGGGATGTTCGGCGTCTCGTCGCTCGACATCGTTCCTCTTGAAAGATCGTGGTGGGGGCGGGTTCTCCCACGGCCGCATGAGAAGCGGCAACGGGTTCGATGCTAACGAGACAGTCTGGGAAATACCCAGACGCTCCGACTCGTGCCATACTGATCGGGACCCGAAGACGGGTCAGGCGGGGGTACCGCCCCTTCCATCACAACGGATCGTCCGGCACGTACCTGCCGGTGAAGGAGAAACGCAATGGCAACGGTGACATTCGACGACGCCACCCGGCTGTACCCCGGCGGCACCCGTCCCGCAGTCGACAAGCTCAACCTCGAAGTGGCGGATGGGGAATTCCTCGTCCTGGTCGGCCCCTCGGGTTGCGGTAAGTCCACCTCCCTCCGCATGCTCGCAGGCCTCGAAGAGGTCAACGCAGGCCGCATTCTGATCGGTGACCGCGACGTCACCGACGTGCCGCCGAAGGACCGCGACATCGCGATGGTGTTCCAGAACTACGCGCTGTACCCGCACATGACCGTCGCCGAGAACATGGGCTTCGCGCTCAAGATCGCCGGTGTCGGCAAGGATGAGCGCGCCGCGCGCGTGCTCGAGGCCGCGAAGCTGCTCGACCTCGAGGAGTACCTGAACCGCAAGCCGAAGGCTCTCTCCGGTGGTCAGCGTCAGCGCGTCGCCATGGGCCGCGCGATCGTGCGTCAGCCGCAGGTGTTCCTCATGGACGAGCCGCTGTCGAACCTCGACGCGAAGCTGCGTGTGCAGACCCGTACGCAGATCGCCTCGCTGCAGCGCCGCCTCGGCGTCACCACCGTCTACGTCACGCACGACCAGACCGAGGCGCTCACCATGGGCGACCGGATCGCCGTGCTGAAGGACGGCATCCTGCAGCAGGTCGGTTCGCCGCGTGACCTGTACGAGAAGCCGAACAACGTGTTCGTCGCCGGCTTCATCGGCTCGCCCGCGATGAACCTGTTCCCCGCTGACCTCGCCGAAGGCGGCGTGCGCTTCGGCACCGAGGTCGTGCCGCTCGAGCGCGACACGGTGGGTCGTGCGCACGGCAGCCAGGTCATGGTCGGCGTGCGTCCCGAGGACATCACGGTCGGACCGGCTGACGGCAAGGGCATCCCGGTGGTCGTCGACCTGGTCGAGGAGCTCGGTGCCGACGGCTACCTGTACGGCCACACCGACATCAACGGCAAGCGCGCCGACATCGTCGCGCGCGTCGACGGTCGCAGCCACCCCAACGCGGGCGAGACCGTGACCCTCGCGGCGAACCCGGGCCACGTGCACGCGTTCGACCTCGAGACGGGCGAGCGACTCAACGACAAGCCGATCATCCCGTCGGTCTAACGAACACCTCACGCGGCGCGGGCTGACCTTCTCGGTCGCCCGCGCCGCGGCGTTTGCGGAGGAACCCGTCATGCAGGAGTCGCTGCGCATCACCGCCAGCTCCATCGACCCCGGCCTGCTCTCACTGCCGTGGTCGACGCCGCTGGGCAAGTGGCCGTCCGAGCACATCGTGTCTCTGCCGAAGGGCCTATCCCGGCATCTCGTGCGCTTCGCCGACCTGTCGGGTCGGGTGGTCGCCGTCAAGGAGACCACCGACGAGATGGCCCGGCGGGAGTACGACATGCTCGGCAGCCTGGCCCGCCTCGATGTGCCCTGCGTCAGCCGCGTCGCGGTGATCGCCGGACGAACGGATGCCGACGGCAAGGCGCTCCCCGCGGCACTCGTGACATCGCACCTGCGCTTCTCGATGCCCTACCGCGCGCTGTTCACCCGCGTGCTGCGCCCTGATACGGCGACGCGTCTCGTCGACGCCCTCGCTCTGCTGCTGGTGCGCCTGCACAACGTCGGCTTCTATTGGGGCGACGTGTCGCTCTCCAACACGCTGTTCCGGCGTGACGCGGGTGCCTTCGCCGCCTACCTCGTCGACGCCGAGACCGGCGAACTCCACGAGGAGGGCCTGACCGACGGGCAGCGCGCGTACGACCTCGACATCGCGCGCACCAACATCGCCGGCGAGATCATGGACCTCGCAGCCGGCGGCCGGCTGGAGCGAGGGGTGGACGCCATCGAGATCGCCGATGGCATCGTCTCCTCCTACCGGGCGCTGTGGGCCGCACTGACCGACGAGGAGTCGTTCTCGGCAGACGAGACCTGGCGGATCACCGAGCGGGTGGAGCGGCTGAACGCGCTCGGCTTCGACATCGACGAGATGTCGATGGAGGCCACCGCCGGCGGCGCAGTGGTGCGCATCCAGCCGAAGGTGGTGGATGCCGGACATCACCAGCGCCGCCTCATCCGCCTCACCGGGCTGGACGTCGAGGAGAACCAGGCCAGACGCCTGCTCAACGACCTGGACGAGTTTCGGGTCCGCTCCTCGAAGCAGTGGGCGGACGAGGAGATGTACGCGCACGAATGGCTCACCCGCGTCTTCGAGCCGGTGGTCAGGGCGATCCCGTACGACCTGCGCGCGAAGCTCGAACCGGCTGAGGTGTATCACCAGGTGCTCGAGCACCGCTGGTACCTGTCGCAGGCGCAGGGCCGCTCGGTTCCGCTCGCCGAGGTGCTGACGAGCTACATCAACGACGTGCTGCGCCACCGTCGTGACGAGGCGACGATCATGGGGCCGCCCACCGAGACGATGGGGATGCCGGTGGTCACCGGCACGCTCGACGTGAGCGACGACACCGGTGGGGTCGACTGGCGCGACCTCGTCTGACCGTTCCTGGCTAGTAGCCGACGGTGAAGCGTGCGCGATGGTGCTCGTCGCGCTCGATCTCGTCGACCATGGCGATCGCGAAGTCTGCCCCCGAGATGTACGACGTGCCGTCCTCCGCTTTCACGACGACCTCGCCACCGGTGCGGTACGAGCCGGTGCGCTCGCCGGGCTCCCAGGCGCCGAAGACCATCGGCGGGTGCACGAGGAACCAGTCCAGACTCTCGTCGGAGTTCTGCAGCAGCTCGAGCGTGTCGACGCCGACCTGCGCCTCGTGACGGTACTCGTCCGGCACGCCCAGATCCCACAGACGCGGTCCCGCCGGCGAGGCGAGGCTTCCCATCGCTCCGCCGACCACGCCGAGGCGGGTCGGCGATCCGGTCAGCCGATCCGCCAGCGCACGCACGGCGTCCAATCCCTTGTCGGTCATGTCGCCGCGAGGCGAGACGGCTGAGACCACGACATCAGCCTGGTCGAGGACGTCGCC
The DNA here is from genome assembly GCA_031178475.1 of Microbacterium sp. Taxonomy (GTDB): domain Bacteria; phylum Actinomycetota; class Actinomycetes; order Actinomycetales; family Microbacteriaceae; genus Microbacterium. The sequence goes on from JAPSIX010000032.1 coordinate 9,444, forward strand.
GACCGTGTCGACGTCGAGCACCGAGCCCTGCACGTACTCGACCCCATCGATGCGCTCCTCCGGCAGCGAGCGCGAGACCGACACCACCCGATGTCCGCGACTGGCGGCCTCCCGGGCGATGTGCGATCC
>JAPSIX010000032.1:9672-15826 GCA_031178475.1 Microbacterium sp.
CCGTGTCGACGTCGAGCACCGAGCCCTGCACGTACTCGACCCCATCGATGCGCTCCTCCGGCAGCGAGCGCGAGACCGACACCACCCGATGTCCGCGACTGGCGGCCTCCCGGGCGATGTGCGATCCGACGTATCCGGTTCCTCCGACGACAACGATGCGGGCCATGGTGTTCCTTCCGGGTGGACGGGTGTGTCAGTCCTGCGCTGCTGCACGCAGCGTGGAGACCTGGTAGAGCGCGACGGATGCCGCGATGCCGGCGTTCAGGGACTCCGTGGCGGCCGAGATCGGGATGGAGACGATCTGGTCGCACGTCTCGGTGACCAGGCGCGACAGCCCCTTGCCTTCCGACCCCACGACGATGACGACCGGGCGATCGGCGAGCTCCAGCTGGGGCAGGGACACGTCTCCCCCACCGTCGAGACCGAGCACGAACACCCCCTGCTTCTTGAACTCCTTGAGCTGGTTGGTGAGGTTCGATGCGAGGGCGACCGGGATGCGCGCTGCCGCGCCGGCACTGGTCTTCCAGGCGGCCGAGTTCACGCTCGCCGAGCGGCGCTGCGGCAGGATCACGCCGTGCCCGCCGAACGCGGCCGTCGATCGGATGATGGCGCCCAGGTTGCGAGGGTCTGTGATGCCGTCGAGCGCGATGAACAGCGGAGTCTCACCGCGGTCGATCACCTGCTCGAGAAGATCCTGCGGGTGCGCGTACTCGTACGGCGGCACCTTGAGCGCGACGCCCTGGTGCACGCCGTCGAAACCCGCCATGCGGTCGAGTTCCTGTCGGGTCACCTCGAGCACCGGGATCTCACGGTGCCGGGTGATGGCGAGCATCTCCTTCACGCGGTCGTCCATCTCCACTCGCTGGGCGATGTAGAAGGCGGTGGCGGGGATCTTCGTGCGCAGCGCTTCGAGCACCGAGTTGCGGCCGGTGACGACCTCGGTGTCGTTGGCGGTGTCCTTCGAGCCGCGGCCCGACCGGTTCTGGTTGCCCTGTGGATGCGGACGTGGCCCCGGCTTGCCCTTGCCACCCGCGGCGGCGTAGCGTTCCTGGGCGGCCTTGCGCTTGCCCGCGACGTGCCAGCTGCGGTCCTCGGCCTTCGGAGTCGGCCCGCGACCCTCCAGCGCCTTGCGGCTGTGACCGCCGGTGCCCTTCGTGGCGCCCTTCTTCTTGCTGTTGCCCGCTCCGGGGCGATGCGGCTTAACCATCGATGCTCCAATGTGTTCCGTCCGGAGTGTCCTCCAGAGTGATCCCCGCCGCGCCGATCGCATCACGGATGCGGTCGGCGGCGGGCCAGTCCTTGTCTGCGCGCGCCTGTGCGCGCTGTGCGATGAGTGTCTGCACGAGAGTGTCGAGAGCGGATGCCGTGGTGCCGCCCGCACCTTCCACATCAGCGGGCACGTTCAGCCCGAGTACGTCGAGCATCGCCGCCACAGCGGAGGTCGCTCTCGCTGCCGCCGTCACATCCCCGCGGTCGAGAGCGGAGTTGCCCGTGCGCACGGTCTCGTGCAGAACCGCGAGTGCCTGCGGCACTCCGAGGTCGTCGTCCATCGCGGCCGAGAACGCCGGCGGCACCCTCGGCGAGACGGCCACGAAGCCGGTTCCGCCGAACGTGGGGCCCTGAGCGCCGGCATCCGACAGCGCACGCATGGCGCGCTTGCGGAACGCCGCGATCCGGCCCAGCGCGGCATCCGCCTCGGCCCACGACGACTCAGACAGGTCGAGACTCGACCGGTAGTGCGCGGCGGCGAGCGCGTAGCGCACGATGAGCGGGTCGTGGCGGGCGAGCACGTCCTTCGCGAGCGTGAAGTTGCCCAGCGACTTCGACATCTTCTGCCCGTCGACGTTGACGAGTCCGTTGTGCAGCCAGTACCGCGCGAAGCCGTCGCCGGCAGCGGTGGACTGCGCCAGCTCGTTCTCGTGGTGGGGGAAGCGCAGGTCGAGACCGCCGCCATGGATGTCGAACTCGGCACCCAGGTAGCGCTTCGCCATGGCCGAGCACTCGATGTGCCAGCCCGGGCGGCCGGCACCCCAGGGCGACGCCCAGGTGGCATCCGCCGGCTCGTCCGACTTGGCGCCCTTCCACAGCGCGAAGTCCTGCGGATTGCGCTTGGCGCGCGCGTCCGCATCGGCGGCGGCTTCCATCGCGTCGACCGACTGATTCGTCAGCTCGCCGTAGGCCGGCCAGGAGCGCACGTCGAAGTACACGTCTCCCGAGCCGTCGGGCGCCGGGTAGGCGTGCCCCCGCTCGATGAGGGCGGCGATGATCTCCTGCATCTGAGGGATCGACGCGGTGGCGCGCGGCTCGTAGGTCGGCGGAAGGATGCCGACGGCGGCGTACGCCTGGGAGAACTCCTGCTCCATGCGGTAGGCCAGCGCCCACCACGGCTCGGTCTCGGTGGCGTTCGCCAGCACCTTGTCGTCGATGTCGGTGACATTGCGCACGAAGGTGACCCGTCCGTAGCGGTGGGTGAGCCAGCGTCGCAGCAGATCGAAGCTCAATGCGGCGCGGACATGACCGATGTGGGGTCCCGACTGCACGGTGGGTCCGCAGACGTACATCGTCACGTTCGAGGCATCGAGCGGAACGAAGTCGCGCAGCTGCCGAGCGCGGGTGTCGTACAGGCGGAGAGTCACCGCACAAGACTATCGGGGGCCGCTGTACGCCCGCCGGGCGGCGACGCGATGCCGCCGCCTCGACACCCGGTCTCGTATCCACACCCCGGGGTACGGCCGCCGCTACGAGGGGCCGTCGGCGGTTGCGCTCAACCCGCAGGGACAACCAGCGCGACAGCGGTGACCGCCACGCCCTCGCCGCGGCCCGGGAATCCGAGTCCGTCTGTCGTGGTGGCCGCCAGCGAGACGGGCGCGCCCCCGAGCGCGGCCGACAGGGTGCCCTCGGCTTCCTCACGGCGGGCGCTGAAGCGCGGCCGGTTCGCCTGGAACTGCACCGACACGTTCGCGATCACGAAGCCCGCGTCGGCGAGCATCTGCACGGTGCGACGCAGGAAGACATCGGCGTGCGCACCCGCGTACTCGGGGTGCGCGGTGCCGAAGTGGGTGCCGATGTCGCCGAGCCCGGCTGCGGAGAGCAGCGCGTCGACGACGGCGTGAGCGACGGCATCCCCGTCGGAGTGCCCCGCCAGGGCCTGCTCCCCAGGCCATCGCAGGCCGGCCAGCCAGAGGTCGCCTTCACCGCCATACGCGTGCACGTCGGTGCCGACGCCGATCCGCGGCAGCACCGCCGCTGCGGGCCGGCCGCCGGCAAGCATCTGCCTGGCGCGCTCGAGGTCTGCTGGGGTGGTGATCTTGAACGCCCGCTCCGACCCGTCGATGTGGCGAACCGGATGGCCGGCCGCGGCGAACAGCGCGGCGTCGTCGGTGTAGTCGGCTCCGGTCTCGGCGGCCGTCCGGTACGCCGCCTCCAGAAGGAGGCGCGGAAATCCTTGCGGGGTCTGCGCTGCGGCGAGCTCCGACCGGTCGACGCCGCCGACGACGGCGTGTCCGTCGACGCGCTTCAACGTGTCCACGACGGGCAGGGTCGGGATCGCCCCGGTGTGCTCGTCGACGGCATCCGCCACCGCGTCGATCTGCTCCGCCGGGGTGAGAGCACGCGCGGCGTCATGAACGAGCACCGTGTCGATGTCGCCCCACAGCGCGGCGAGCCCCGCCGACACGGACTGCTGCCGGGTCTCGCCGCCGGTGACGACGGATGCCAGGTCGGCTCGCTCCCCTGCTGCGGCACGGGTCTCGGTCTCAACGACCCCCTCGAAGCCGGCGGGAGCGACGACGACGACCTGCATGGGTGCGGCAGCGAAGACGCCCTCCAGCGCGTGGCGCAGGATCGAGCGGCTGTCGATGCCGACGAGCGCCTTCGGGGCTCCGCCGCCCAGGCGGGTGCCCGACCCGGCGGCGACGACGACGATCGCGGTACGAGGAACGGGAAGCAGAGTCACGCTCTCACGTTACCCACCCGCGTGCGGGCATGCAGAAGGGGCGGATGCCGCAGTGCACAGCATCCGCCCCTTCTGAACGACTCAGGAAGCGAGCACCTCGTCGAGGAGCTCTCCGGCCTTGTCCTCTTCGATCTTCTCGGCGAGGGCCAGCTCGGAGACGAGGATCTGACGCGCCTTGGCCAGCATCCGCTTCTCGCCGGCCGACAGGCCACGGTCCTGATCGCGGCGCCAGAGGTCGCGCACGACCTCACTCACCTTGATGACATCGCCCGACGCCAGCTTCTCCAGGTTCGCCTTGTAGCGACGCGACCAGTTGGTCGGCTCCTCGGTGAAGGGGGCACGCAGAACCTCGAACACGTGGTCGAGGCCCTCCTTGCCGATCACATCGCGAACGCCCACCAGATCGACGTTCTCCGCAGGGACCTCGATGATGAGGTCACCCTGGGTGACGTTGAGCTTCAGGTATTTCTTCGTCTCGCCCTTGATCACGCGGTCCTTGACCTCGATGATCGTTGCGGCTCCGTGGTGCGGATAGACGACGGTTTCGCCAACCTCAAAAAGCATAAAAACGTGTCCTTTCGGCAATCTCCAGAATACCACAGCCGATATGCACTAAGGTTCGCGCCGAGCACGTCCCGGCGGCCGGTGGTCGACCCACTAGACTGAACGCGGACACCCGTCGCACCTCAGGAGGATCCGTGAACTCGCGCCTTGCTGCGTCCGTCGCTCCCCGTCTTGTCGCAGTCGCCGCGCTCGGCGCCGCCCTGGTGCTCGGCACCACGGGATGCACGTTCATGACGCATCAGGCGACGACGATCCCGTATTCAGCCTCGGACGGCGTCAACGTCGGCTCCACGGGCGGCCCGATCGAGGTGCGCAACGCGCTCGTCATCGCCGACGAGGACGGCGCGGTCGGCAACCTCGTCGCCGCGCTGATCAACACCGGCGACAAGAGCGCCAACCTCACCATCTCCGTCGCCGACGAGCAGCTCAGCGTTCGCATCCCGGCCGGTGAGACCTTCAGCCTCGGTGGCGATGAGGACCCGCTGCGCATCGATGGCCTCGACTCGAAGCCCGGCTCGACGGTCGAGATGCTCTTCAGCTCCGGCGATGACGCCGAGGCGGAGCCGGTGCAGGTGCCCGTGCTCGACGGCACGATGCCGTACTACTCCGACCTCACTCCCGAGCCCGAGCCGTCGGCCGGATGATCTGAAACTCTCACCGAACGTGAGAAGGGGCCGATCCTGCGGGATCGGCCCCTTCTGGTTCAGCCCTCGAAGCGGTACCCGAGACCGCGGACGGTGACCAGCATCACCGGCTCCGACGGGTTCTCCTCGATGCGCGAGCGAATGCGCTTGATGTGCACGTCGAGCGTCTTGGTGTCACCGAAGTAGTCCGAGCCCCACACCCGGTCGATCAGCTGTCCCCGGGTGAGCACACGGCCGGCGTTGCGCATGAGTACCTCCAGGAGCTCGAACTCCTTCAAGGGCATGTTGATCTCCTTGCCGTCGACGGCCACGGTGTGCCGGTCGATGTCGAGCGTGACCCGGCCACCCTCGAGCACGCGCTCGTCGAGCTCCGCCTCGGCCTGCACGACCCGGCGCAGAACCGCGCGCATCCGGGCGAGGAGCTCGCGTGAGGAGTACGGCTTGGTGATGTAGTCGTCGGCGCCGAGCTCGAGCCCGACCACGATGTCCACCTCGGAGTCCTTCGCCGTGAGCATGATGACCGGCACGGCCGAGGACTGGCGAATCTGCCGGCATACCTCGGTGCCCGGCATCCCGGGGAGCATGAGGTCGAGCAGCACGATGTCGGCCCCGCGGGCGCGGAACGCGCCGAGCGCGCCGGGGCCGTCCTCGGCAATCTCCACCTCGTACCCCTCCCTGCGCAGCAGGTAAGCGAGCGGGTCGGCGAGATCCGGCTCATCCTCGACGAGCAGAATGCGGGTCATGCGAACTCTCCGTTCCGGGTGCGCGCCTGGGCCTTGGCGGCCTTCCGAGCGCGCTTCTTCTTGGCCTTGCTGTCGCTCAGGTCGTCGACATCGGGCGGGTCGATGCGCGGCAGACGGATCGTGAACGTCGAACCGCGGCCGGGGCGCGACCACAGCCGCACTTCCCCGCCGTGACGCTGCGTGGCGTGCTTCACGATCGAGAGCCCGAGACCGGTGCCGCCCGTGCGCCGCGACCGGGCCTCATCGGC
>JAPSIX010000175.1 GCA_031178475.1 Microbacterium sp.
AGGCTCGGCGAGCCCTTCACCGCGGATGCCGTCGCGGATGCGGACGCGCCGACCAGGCGCACCCGTCCGCCGGCTTCGGCAAGCCGGCGCGCGTGGGCCGCCCAGGCGGCCTCATCCTCGGTCACCACGGTCACATCGTGCACACCGAGCCAGGTCGTCACGGCCGACGGCAGCGCCTCGGCGGTGCTCACGGTGACCCGTGCCCGGGTGCGCAGGCCTGCGGCGACGACGCGCACGAGCTCGACGAGACGGCCGGCTTCGAACCGCACGGTCACCGGCACCGACTGGTAGCGCAGCGCGTTCTGCTCGGTGATCAGGCCGGTCGCGTCACGGACGACGCCGAACTCGTCGGCCCACGCGTCGACATCGGTGGCCAGCGCACCGCGCAGCCACGCCGTGTCGTCCGGCGTCACGGACTGAATCAGGCGTACGGCATCCAGCCCGAGGGCATCGAGCGGCCGGGACGTCGACACTTCGGCATCCGCCCAGTCGGCGAGCCCGATCAGGTAGTTCGGACCGCCCGCCTTCGAACCGGCGCCGACGGCGGCCTTCTTCCAGCCGCCGAACGGCTGACGCTGCACGATGGCACCGGTGGTGCCGCGGTTGACGTACACGTTGCCGGCCTCGACGCGCGAGAGCCACTGCTGGATCTCCTCTTCGTCGAGCGAGTGCAGGCCGCTGGTGAGGCCGTACTCGATGTCGTTGACGATGTCGATGGCCTCGTCCAGCGTCTCGGCGGTCATGATGCCCAGCACGGGGCCGAAGTACTCCACGCGGTGGAACTCGCTTCCGCGCTGCACGCCGTCACGGATGCCGGGGCGCCAGAGCTGACCGGCGTCGTCGAGCTTCTCGGGCTTGAGCAGCCACGACTGTCCGGGGTGCAGCTGGGTGAGCGCGCCGAGCAGCTTGCCCTCGGCCGGTCCGATCAGCGGGCCGATCCGGTTGGAGCCGTCGCTCGGGTCGCCGACCTCGTAGGCGCGCACGGCGTCGACGAGCTGGCGGCGGAAGCGCTCAGACTTCGCGACCGAACCGACCAGCACGACCAGCGACGCCGCCGAGCACTTCTGTCCGGCATGGCCGAACGCGGAGTACGCGACGTCCTTCGCTGCGAGGTCGAGGTCGGCCGACGGGGTGACGATGATGGCGTTCTTGCCGCTCGTCTCGGCCAGCAGGGGCAGGTCGGGGCGGAAGCTGCGGAACAGCTCCGCGGTCTCGTACCCGCCGGTGAGGATCACCCGGCCGACAGCCGGGTCGCTGACGAGCTTCGTGCCGAGCTCGCGACCGTCGAGCTGCACGTACTGCAGCACGTCGCGGGGCACGCCGGCCTCCCACAGCGCCTCGACCATGACGGCGCCCGAACGGCGGGCCTGGCGGGCCGGCTTGATGATCACCGGCGAGCCGCTGGCGAGCGCGGAGAGCACCGATCCCGCGGGGATCGCGACCGGGAAGTTCCACGGCGGGGTGACGACGGTGAGACCGACCGGCTGCATGACGGCGCCGTCGACACTGGCCAGCTTGCGGGCCGACTCGGCGTAGTAGTGCGCGAAGTCGATCGCCTCGGAGACCTCGGGATCGCCTTGCTCGATCACCTTGCCGGCCTCGGACCCCATCACCTCGAGCAGATCGGCGCGGCGTGCCTCGAGCACATCGCCGGCGCGGTGCAGGATCTCAGCGCGGCCGTCGGCTCCCAGCGCGCGCCAGGCCTCCCCCGCGGCGACGCCCGCGGCGATGCGCTCTTCGAGCTGCGCCACGGCGTTGAGGGTGTTCGCCGCCACGGTGTCGTTGCCGAGTGCCGAATCCGTCATGCGGGAGCGGATGCCGTCAGCCCACTCGCGGTTGGGAGCGAGGCTCGGGTCGGTGTCGGGGGTGTTCTCGAAGCCGTCGCGGCCAATCCGCTGGGTCCCTGAGCCTGTCGAAGGGGGCGACTGGCGGTTCTGGGTGCGGTTGGGCTGCGGGACGTCGGCCGGGATGGAGTCGACGGATGCCAGGAAGCGCTGCTTCTCGCGTTCGAACAGCGCCGGATCGTCGTCGAGGTCGAACACCGCAGACATGAAGTTCTCCTGCGATGCGCCCTCCTCGAGGCGGCGGATCAGGTACGCGATCGCGACGTCGAACTCACGCGGGTGCACGACCGGCGTGTACAGCAGCAGCGAGCCGACGGTGCGCTTGACGACCTCCGCCTGTGCCGACGCCATGCCGAGCAGCATCTCGAACTCGACGGGGTGGGAGCCCGAGGGGGTCGAACGGCCGACGATTCCCCGCTTCTCGGCGAGCAGCCAGGCCAGCGCGATGTCGAAGAGGTTGTGCCCGGCGACACCGATGCGCACGTTCTGCACGTGTTCGGGGCGCAGCGCGTACTCCAGCACGGCCTTGTACGACGAGTCGGACTCCTGCTTGGTCGACCAGGTCGCCAGCGGCCAGCCGTGCGTTTCGGCGTCCACCTGCTCCATGGGCAGGTTCGCGCCCTTCACGACGCGCACCTTGATCGGGGCACCGCCGTCGGCGACGCGGGCCGCTGCCCAGTCCTGGAGGCGCATCATGGCGTCCAGTGCGTCGGGCAGGTACGCCTGCAGCACGATGCCGGCCTCGAGGTTCTTGAACTCGGGACGGTCGAGGATGTCGGTGAAGACCGCGATGGTGAGGTCGAGGTCCTTGTACTCCTCCATGTCGAGGTTGATGAACTTCTTCCCCGACTTCGCGATGCGGTACAGCGGCAGCAGCGCCTCGGCCGCGTGCGAGACGGCGTCGTCGAACGCCCACGGGCTGTGCGGTGCGACGGTCGACGAGACCTTGATCGACACGTAGTCGACGTCGTCGCGCTGCAGCAGGCGGCGGGTGCCCTCCAGGCGGCGGGCGGCCTCCTCCTTGCCGAGAATCGCTTCGCCGAGCAGGTTGATGTTGAGGCGCACGTTCTCAGCGGAGCTGATCCGGCGGATCGCCGATCCCAGCTGCGCATCGCGAGCGTCGACGATGAGGTGGCGCACCATCTGCCGCAGCACCTGACGGCTGATCGGCACGACGATGCCGGGGAACGCCGGGGCCAGCGCCCCGCCCAGGGCGATCGCGGCGCGCAGCGGAGCCGGCAGGAACTTCGGCGTCAGCGGCACGATTTCGCGCAGCTTCCGTGCGGCCACCCGCTTGTCCTCGGGGCGGACGACGCCGTCGACGAATCCGACGGTGAAGTCGAGGCCGTTGGGGTCGCGCAGCACACCGGCGAGGCGCTTCGCGGCGGCATCCACCGGCACATCGCGGCTCTCCACGAGCCAGCGGCGCACCAGGGCGACGGCATCGTCGGCGAGGTCACCGAGTTCGGGCGACGGGGTGTTGACAGGGGCGATGTCGGTCATGGCGGGCTCCACTCGGGGGTCGCGGCGAGCGCCGCGGTGTGATTACAGGATGCGCCCCGGAACTCTGTAAGAAAAGCGACGATTTTCGATGGATAATGTTCGATGAACCTGCACGATCCATTCGCCGAAGCGAGGAGGCACTCGTGTTCGATCTCCGCCGACTGCGGATGCTGCACGAACTCGCGCTCCGGGGAACCATCGCGGAGGTCGCTGCGAACCTCGCCTACAGCCCGTCGACCGTCTCACAGCAGCTGTCGATCCTCGAGCGCGAGGCGGGGGTCGCCCTTCTCGAGCCGGACGGACGGCGGGTGCGGCTCACCGCGCACGGCAGGCAGCTGGCCGAGCACGCCGCACGCGCGCTGGAGCTGGACGAGGCGGCTCGCGCCGCCCTGTCGGCGCATGGCGGGCTGGAACCCGTGCGCATGGCGGCGATGCCGACCGCAGCGCAGACCATCGTCCCAGCCGCGCTCACCCTCCTCGCCGAGCGGATGCCGCGGCTGCGTGTCGAGGTGTCCGAACTCGCTCCCGAGGAGGGGCTGTTCGAGCTCGCCGCTCGTCGCTTCGATCTCGTCATCGCAGAGCAGTACCCCGGTCACACCCGCGAGCGACGTGACGGCGTGAAGCACGAGCTGCTCGGCCGCGACCCCATCCGCATCGTCCTGCCTCCGGGCGAGGAGCCGGTGGGCCTGGGCGGACTGCGTGA
>JAPSIX010000176.1 GCA_031178475.1 Microbacterium sp.
GCCGAACGGCGCGAGGTTGTAGGCCGCGAGCGCGGCGGTCACCTCATCGGCATCCACCGCATGCACCCGCAGCCCGGCTCCGGCGAAGGCGAGGCTGTCGCCGCCGATGCCGCAGCCCAGATCCGAGACCTCGGTGATGCCGGCCTGCCGCATCCGCACCGCGTGGAGCCCCGCGACGGACAACCGGGTGGCCTGCTCGAGTCCCGCGCGGGTGAACAGCATCCGCCCGGCGAACTCGCCGAACTTCGCGCGCGCTTTCGCCCGCAGGTGCGCTTGACCGACCACCGCGGAGACCAGGTCCGGGGAGTGCCCGGCGGCACGCAGCCGCGATACCGCCGCGGCGACCTCGGAGGTCGACTCGATGGTGCCGAGCTCGTCGAGCAGGGCGAGGCCGCCGCGGGTGAGCAGGGCATTGAGCTCGGACATCTCCACCCGGCAAGCCTACGGTGCAGGCCCTTCGACAAGCTCAGGGGCCCAGCGTCGGCCGGAGGGCTGGCACTCGCATTGCGTGAGTGCCAGCCCTCGTCATAGACTGGCGTTAGCACCCTCGGTATGAGAGTGCTAACGAGTCTTCTGATCTCAGTCAAGAAAGCAGAGGTACACCGTGTCGGTTTCCATCAAGCCGCTCGAGGACCGGATCGTCATCCAGCAGGTCGAGGCCGAGCAGACCACCGCAAGCGGTCTGGTCATCCCCGACACCGCCAAGGAGAAGCCCCAGGAGGGCGAGGTCGTGGCCGTGGGCCCCGGCCGCATCGACGACAACGGCAACCGTGTTCCGCTGGACGTCGCCGTCGGCGACCGCGTGCTCTACAGCAAGTACGGCGGCACCGAGGTGAAGTTCGGCAGCGAGGAGTACCTCGTGCTGTCGGCTCGCGACGTGCTGGCGGTCGTCGTCCGCTGATCCCGGTCCGACGAGACCTGCGAGGGTCCGGATGCTTCGGCATCCGGACCCTCGTGCGTGTGCGGGGCGATGTGCGGGGCGATTAGTGTGGTGCAGTGATCACGTACGCGCCGCAGCGCGCCGACACCGGCGCCGGAGTGGCGTACACCGTCGGCGCCTATCTGCTGTGGGGCGTGCTTCCGCTCTACTTCCTGCTGCTCGAGCCCACCGGCGCGTGGGAGGTCGTCTCGTGGCGGGTGCTGCTGTCGTTCGTGTTCTGCCTGGTGCTGCTCACCTTCACACGCGGCTGGCAGCCGCTGCTCGCCGTCATCCGTCAACCCCGGCTGCTGGCGCTCACCGCACTGGCCGGGGTGCTGATCTACGTCAACTGGCAGGTCTTCGTCCTCGCCGCCCTCGACGGTCACATCGTCGAGACGAGCCTGGGCTACTTCATCAACCCGATCGCCACGGTGCTGCTGGGCGTCTTCGTGCTCCGTGAGCGGATCCGCCGGCTGCAGTGGGTGGCCATCGGCATCGCCGCGCTCGCCGTCCTCGTCATCATCGCCGCCCTCGGCACGGTGCCCTGGATCGCCCTCACCCTGACAGCATCCTTCGGCGTCTACGGTCTCGTGAAGAAGAAGATCGGCCCCGCCGTCGATGCGGTGAGCGGGCTCACGCTCGAGTCGTTCTGGCTCATCCCGATCGCCGCCGTGCAACTCGTCCTCGTGGCGCAGCACGGGGGCATCACCTTCGGCCACGAGGGCGCAGTGCACACCGTCCTGCTGGCCTTCGCCGGTGTCGCAACCGCTGTGCCTCTGCTGCTGTTCGCCGCCGGCACCCGGCGGATCAGTCTCGCCGCCGTCGGCATCCTCCAGTTCATCACCCCGGTCATGCAGTTCATCATCGGAGCCGGATTCCGTGGCGAGCCGATGCCGCCGGAGCGATGGGCGGGGTTCGCCATCGTCTGGATCGCGATCATCGTGTTCGTCGTCGACCTCGTGCTCGCCGCCCGACGCGGTCGCATGCAGCGCCCGGCCGAACTGATCTGACACCCCTCGGCGGGCGCCGTTCTGCGGGACTGGATCGTTAGGCGACCGAGACAGAATCAGCGGCCTGGGCCGCAACGGAGCGCATAGGGTAAGAAACACCCGACACCGGGACCCACGTTCATTCAGGCAAGGGAGCAACATGAACGCATCGAAGGGCTCGCGACCCGCGAGGATCTTCTCGACGGCGGCGATGATCGGCGCCTCCGCACTCGTCATCGCCGGCTGCAGCAGCACGCCGGCTGAGACGCCGGACGGCGACGACGGCGGCAACACACCGGCCGTCGACCTGACGCTGCAGCTCGGATCGCTGCTGCCGTCGACCGGAACCCTCGCGTTCCTCGGAGCGCCGATGGAGGCTGGCGTCCAGCTCGCCATGAGCGAGGTCAACGAAGCCGACGCCGGCGTGCAGATCGAGGTCACCAGCGAAGACGAGGGCGACCTCGACAACAAGGCCTACGAGACATCGATCACGAACCTGCACAGCGCAGGGATCACCGCGATGGTCGGTGCCGCGTCGTCCAGCGTGTCGAAGCTGATCCTCGATCAGAACGCCGGTGCCGGCATCCTGATGGTCTCGCCCTCGAACACCTCCGCGGAGTTCACCGGCATCAACGACCTGTACTTCCGCACGGCTCCCAGCGACAACCTGCAGGGCGAAGTGCTCGCCAGCCAGATCGCCGAGGACGGGCACCAGACGCTCGGAATCATCTACCAGAACGACCCGTACGGCACCGGTCTGTTCGAGGCGATCAAGGCGACCTTCGAGAGCACCGGCGGCGAGGTCGTCGCCGAGGCGTCGTACAACCAGGGCGACGGCCAGTTCAACGCTCAGGTGTCGACCATCGCGGCTGAGAAGCCGGATGCCGTCGCCATCGTCTCGTACGACCAGTTCGCGACGATCGCACCGCTGCTGGGCAACGCCGGTATCGACACCGGGGCGCTCTACCTCGTCGACGGAAACCTGAAGGACTGGCCAGACCTGCCGGTCAGCCTCGAAGGATCGAAGGGCACGCGTGCCGGTGCCGAACTGCCGGAAGACTTCATCGACCAGCTCAATGAGGTCTGGACCGCCGACGGCAACGAGCCGATCGACGCCGTCACCTACTCGGCCGAGGCGTACGACGCCGTCGTTCTGATCGCGCTCGCCGCGCTGAAGGCGGGCTCGGTCGAGGGCGCCGACATCGCCAGCGCGATGCAGGAGGTGTCCGGCGGCGCCGGTGAGGGCGAGAAGTGCACCAGCTTCGCCGAGTGCGCCGAGATCATCAACAACGGAGACGTCGCCGACTACGACGGGTACTCCGGCGAGGTCACGTTCAACGACGACCACGACCCCGAGGGCGCGGACATCGGCGTGTACGAGTTCTCGGCCGACAACACCCACGCGCGGATCAAGTAACACCCGCACACGCGAAGGGCTCCGGATGCTGCATCCGGAGCCCTTCGTCGTACACAGCCGCGTCGTCGACAGCCGTCTGGGCCGACAGGTCAGGCGGCGTCGGTGCCCAGCGTGCCGAGGTACAGCCCGATCACCTTCGGGTCGTTCAGCAGGTCGCGCCCGGAGCCCTCGTACGCGTCTCGGCCCTGGTCGAGGACGTACCCGCGGTCGCAGATCTGCAGGCAGCGTCGGGCGTTCTGCTCGACCATGATCGTCGTCACGCCGGCCTTGTTGATGTCGGACACCCGGATGAAGGCGTCGTCCTGCCGCACGGGGGAGAGGCCGGCGGACGGCTCGTCGAGCAGCAGCACCGACGGGTCCATCATCAATGCCCGGGACATGGCGACCATCTGGCGTTCGCCGCCGGAGAGCGACCCGGCACGCTGCTTGAGCCGCGAGCCGAGCTCGGCGAAGATGCCGGTGACGAACTCCAGCCGCTCGGCGTAGATCTTCGGATTCTGGTACAGCCCCATCTGCAGGTTCTCCTCGATGGTGAGCGAGGGGAACACGTTGTTGGTCTGCGGAACGAACGCCACGCCGCGGCCGACGAGTTTGTCGGCCTTCAGGCCGAGGATGCTGTCGCCGTTGACCGTGACCTCGCCCTGCCGCACGTGCACCATGCCGAAGATCGCCTTCAGCAGGGTGGACTT
>JAPSIX010000177.1 GCA_031178475.1 Microbacterium sp.
TCGGCGAGTGGCTGGCACTGCGAGTCGTCGACGCGCTGCTGGCACTGCCGTTCATCCTGTTCGCGATCGTCTTCGCCGCGCTGCTCGGAAACGGGCTGGTGCAGGCGACGACCGCGATCGGGCTGCTGATCGCACCCGGTTTCTTCCGGGTGGCGCGCGCCGCCACACTGCGCGTGCGGGACGCGCAGTACGTCGAGGCCGCCACCCTGCTCGGGGCGTCGGCATGGTGGGTGCTGAACCGGCACGTCTGGCGCCAGGTCGCCCCGACGCTCGTCGTCGCCGCGATCAGCAGCCTCGGCTCCGCGCTGCTGGCCATCGCCTCGCTCACCTTCCTCGGCATCGGAGTCCAGCCGCCGGCCCCCACCTGGGGAGGGATGCTGGCGAGCGACCTGAGCTATCTCGCACAGCGCCCCGCGGGCCCGCTGGCGCCGGCGCTGGCGATCATCCTCACCGTGGCGACGCTGAACCTGCTCGCCGACGCCGTGCGCGACCGCCTCGGCACAGCATCCGCTCCCTCCCGCCGACCGCGGGAGCCGCGCAGGGAGGCAACCCATGTCTGACCTCGACCTCGTCGCGCCGCTCATCACAGCGGCTGGTGACCGGCCGAAGCCGGTCGACGGAGCAGAGCCGCTGTCGCCGTCCTTCGACGAGGCGTCCCTCGCACGTCCCGCCGTCGCCGCTGTCGACCGCCTGGTCGTCACCGCATCCGACGGCACCGAGCTGGTGCGCGGCGTCTCACTCGCCGTCCGCCCCGGCGACGCGCTGGGGGTGGTGGGCGAATCCGGCAGCGGAAAGACCCTCACCTGCCGCGCGCTGCTCGGCATCCTGCCCGAGGGCGTCTCTGTGACGGGAGGCAGCGTGCACGTCGACGGGCGCGATCTCACCGCGGCATCCGAACGCGAATGGCGCACCGTGCGCGGCACGCGCATCGGGGCGGTGTTCCAGGACCCGGCGTCGTACCTCAATCCGGCGATTCCCGTCGGGTCGCAGTTGGAGGAGACGCTCCGCGTCACCGCCGGGGTGCCGCGCCGACGCAGCAGGGAGCAGGCCCGCGAACTGCTCGCCGACCTCGGCATCCGCCGCGTCGACCTCGTGCTGCGTCAGCGCGTCGCCGAACTCTCCGGCGGGATGCTGCAGAGGGTGCTCATCGCGATGGCGCTCGCCGCCGACCCCGCCGTACTGATCGCCGACGAGGCGACCACGGCACTCGACGTCACCGTGCAGGCCGAGCTGCTCGAGCTGCTGGCCAGGCTGCGGCGCGAACGCGACCTGGCACTGATCCTCGTCTCCCACGACCTCGCCGTCGTCGCCCAGGTGTGCGAGCGCGTGCTCGTCTTCCGTGACGGCAGGGTCGTCGAGGGCGGCGCCACCTCGCGCGTGCTGCGCGCGCCGGGGCATCCGTACACCAGGCAGCTGCTGTCGGCGCACGCGGCGTACGGCCTGGAGAGGTTCCTCGCATGATCGCACCCGCTCTCGACCTTCAGGATCTCGCCGTCGACTACGGCCGGGTGCGCGTGCTCGACGGGCTCTCGCTCACCGTGCGACCCGGCGAGGTCGTCGGCGTCGTCGGTGAGTCCGGGTCGGGCAAGACGACGCTCGCCAGGGCGGCGCTGCGCACGGTAGACGCCGCCGCCGGCCGGGTGCTGGTCGACGGACGCGATGTCACCCGTCTGCGTGGTGGGGCGCTGCGCCGGTGGCGCCGCTCGGGCGCCGTGCAGTATGTCTTCCAGGATCCGCTGCGCTCGCTCGACCCCGGCATCCGCATCGCCGACTCCCTCGTCGAAGGGCTGCGCATCGCGCGCGTACCCGCGTCCGTCTCGCGGCAGCGGACCGCTGACGCCATCGCCGCGGTCGGCCTCGACGCCGAGTTGCTGGACCGTCTGCCCGCAGGTCTCAGCGGCGGTCAACGACAGCGTGTCGCGATCGCCAGGGCGCTCGTCGTCGAGCCCCGGCTGCTCGTGCTCGACGAGCCGGTCAGCGCACTCGACGCCGCGAGCCGCGACCGCGTCGTGCAGGCGCTCATCTCGCTGCGCGACCGCCGCGGCGACGATCTCGCGATGCTCGTCATCTCGCACGACATCGGCTCGCTGGCGGCGATGAGCGACCGCCTCGTCGTGCTGCACAGGGGCCGCATCGTCGAGGACGGCCCGACCCGCCGAGTGGTCTCGCAGCCCGAGCATCCCTACACCCGCCTTCTCATCGACTCGGTCCCCGTGATCGACACCCCTCGTCCCAACCGCCCCGCCACCGTCAGGAGCTGACATGCCCATCGAACTGCTCGGAATGATCGCCACGACCGCCGGATCAGAGGCGAAGGCCGTGGACGGCCCCGTCGTCGACCCCGGCTACGTGAAGGAGTTCTCACGGGCGCACGAGGAGGCCGGGTTCGACCGGGTGCTGATCGGATACAGCGCCAGCTCACCCGACGGGTTCGCGGTCGCCGCGGCCGCGCTGCACGCCACCGAGCAGCTGAAGGTGCTCATCGCGCACCGTCCGGGCTTCGTCGCGCCCACCGTCGTCGCGCGCAAACTCGCCACCCTCGACCACCTCACCGGGGGAGGGCGCGTGGCTATCCACCACATCTCCGGCGGCAGCGAGGCCGATCAGCGGCGCGACGGCGACTTCAGCGAGAAGGCCGACCGGTACCGTCGCACCGGTGAGTTCATCGAGGTGCTGCGGCGCACGCTCACCTCCCCGGAGCCGTTCGACTACGACGGCGACTTCTACCGCGTCGAGGGCGCCTTCTCGGCGGTGAAGCCCGCGACCGACGCGGGCATCCCGATCTACTTCGGCGGGCTGTCCGAAGGCGCGGTCGATGTCGGGGCGCGCGGCGCCGACGTGTACATGCTCTTCGGCGAGCCCCTCGCCGACGTGGCCGAGCACATCAGCACGATCCGCGAGGCCGCCGCGAAGGCAGGGCGCCACATCGACTTCAGCCTGTCGACCAGGCCCATCATCGCCGACACCGAGGAGGAGGCGTGGGCGAAGGCCGACCGCATCTACGCCGAGGCCGCCGAGCTGAAGGCACGAGCCGCGTCCGGTGACACGCTCGCCTTCGCCCGCCCACTGCACCGCGAGCGCAGCGCGGCCTCGGCCGACCGCCTGCAGCGGCATGCGCAGCGCGGCGACGTACACGACGAGCGGCTGTGGCTGGGCATCACCCGGCTGATGGGCCCGGCCGGCAACTCGACCGCGCCGGTCGGCACACCGGCTCAGGTCGCCGAGGCGCTGCTGAAGTACTACGACCTGGGTGTGACGCGCTTCCTCATCCGCGGGTTCGACCCGCTCGGCGACGTGCGTGACTGGGGCCGCGAGCTCATCCCGCTGCTGCGGGAGGGGGCACGCCGACGCGACGCGGAGCGGGCCGCGGCCTGATCAGCACGCGTCAGGCGTCACGGCACCAGGATGATCTTGCCGTCCACAGCGTGCTGCTCGACCAGTTCGTGCGCGTGCGCGGCCTCCGCGAGAGGCAGTTCCAGGCCCAGCTCGATCTGGAAGTCCCCTGCTTCGAGCAGGTTGATCGTGAGCGGCACGGCCTCCGACCGCCAACCCTGCTCCTCGTCGGTGAGTGGGACGGGGGCGCCGCCGGAGAAGGCGCGGATGCCGAAATCGGCGGCGTCCGGTCCGCGCACGATCGTCGCGATGCGGTCACGGTCGGCGACGAGCTCGAGGGAGGTGCGGATCGCCTCGTCGGTGCCCGCGCAGTCCAGCGCGACGGTGACCCCGTCGGGAGCGGCATCTCGCACGCGCTGCAGCAGTCCGTCGCCGTACGCGACCGGGGTCGCGCCCAACGCGCGCACCTGCTCGTGGCGCTCGGGGCTCGCCGTCGCAACCACCCGGGCGCCCCACAGCACCGCGAACTGCACCGCGGCCTGACCGACGGCGCCGGAGCCCGCGTGCACCAGCAGCGTGTCGCCCTTGCGCACTCCGAGCGAGCGCAGCGACTGGTACGCCGTGCCGGCGGGGATGCCGATGGCGGCCCCCTCAGCGGTGGTGACACCGTC
>JAPSIX010000178.1 GCA_031178475.1 Microbacterium sp.
GCCTCGTCGTGCTGCGAGTAGCCGGTGAACCCGACGATCTTCTCGCCGGGGCCCTTGTCGCTCCAGAGGTTCTTCGCCTTGCGGTCGAAGTTGTTGCCGATCACGGCGTTCGCCGCCGACAGGATGTTCTGCGTCGACCGGTAGTTCTGCTCGAGCAGCACCACCTTCGCGCCGGGGAAGTCGCGCTCGAACTCGCTGATGTTGCGGATGTCGGCGCCGCGGAACGCGTAGATCGACTGATCCGAGTCGCCGACCACCGTCAGCGACGCGCCATCCTCCCGTGCGTTCGACGAGGGCTCCGGCTCGAAGATCATCATGCCGTTCACGGCATACGGCTCGGACGCCGCACCGGACACCGGCCGGGTGAGTTCATGGATGAGCGCATACTGCGCGTGATTCGTGTCCTGATACTCGTCGACCAGGATGTGGCGGAACCGGCGGCGGTAGGTGTCGGCGACCTGTGGGAACGCCCGGAACAGGAACACCGTCTGGACGATGAGGTCGTCGAAGTCGAACGCGTTCGCCTTCTGCAGCGCCCGCTGATAGTCGGCGAACACCTCGGCGAACACCCGCTCGGCCGGGTCGCTCATGTTCGCCTGGCGGGCGAAGCCCTCGGCATCCGTCAGCTCGTTCTTCAGCTTCGAGATGCGCGACTGCACCGCCCCCGGCGTCAGGCCGAACGCGTCGGCCTCGTGCTCCTTCACCAGCCGCTTGAGCAGCGCGCGCGAGTCGCCGGAGTCGTAGATCGTGAACGACCGGGTGAACCCGAACTGCTCAGCCTCACGGCGCAGGATCCGCACGCATGCCGAGTGGAAGGTGGAGATCCACATGCCTCGCGCGGCCGGCCCGACGAGGGCTTCGACGCGTTCGCGCATCTCGCCGGCGGCCTTGTTCGTGAAGGTGATCGCGAGGATCTGGCTCGGCCACGCCTCCCGCTCGCGCAGCAGCAGGGCGATCCGTCGGGTCAGCACGCTGGTCTTGCCCGAGCCGGCGCCGGCGACGATGAGCAGGGCGGACCCGCGGTGGGTCACGGCTTCGAGCTGCTGCGGATTCAGTCCTGCCAGCAGCGGGTCCGGCCCGCCGCCCGAGGTGCGGGGCGCGGAGGAGGGAACGATGAGAGGGGCGTCGGTCATGGCCTTACGAGTCTAGGTCCGGCATCCGACACCGGGATCCGCGCAGGATGGCGGCGCGAACCGGGATGGTGGGACAATGGACCATGCGCACGATCCTCAACATCATCTGGGTGATCCTCGCCGGCTGGGCACTCTTCCTCGGGTACATCGTCGCCGGCATCCTGCTGTGCATCCCCATCGTGACGATCCCCTGGGCGATCGCCTCGTTCCGCCTGGCCCGCTACGCCATCTGGCCGTTCGGGTACGAGGTCATCGACCGGCACACCGCCGGAGTGGGGTCGTTCCTCGGCAACATCGTCTGGGTCGTCCTGGCCGGTTGGTGGCTCGCCATCGGGCACATTCTGTCGGGCATCGCGCTGTGCCTGACGATCATCGGCATCCCGATGGGCATCGCGGACTTCAAGATGGTGCCGATCTCGCTGATGCCGCTCGGCAAGGAGATCGTGCCGTCGCGCAGCGGAGCCTTCGCGCGCTGACCCCGGCATCCGGCCCGGCCCTCGTCCCGCTCACGGCGGGTAGCATCGGTGGCTACGGCGGTCTCGCACGCCGCCGGGGAGGAGAGCGGCATGATCGACACCCCCGACGAGGAGGAGTGCTACGGACTGCTCTCGGCCGCCACGGTGGGCCGTGTGGGCTTCCAGCGTGAAGGACGCATCGAGATCATTCCGGTGAACTACATCCTGCACGAGCGCGACATCATCTTCCGCACCCGCGAGGACGGCATCCTTTCCGACCTTCCGGGCCAGCAGGGTGTGGCATTCGAGGTCGACTACCACGAGGGCCTCACCGGCAGCGCGTGGAGCGTGCTGCTCAGCGGAGACGTCCAGGCGCTGGCGCACGAGGTCGCCGAGGCGATCCCCGGTGTCGACCGCGTGCAGCCGTGGGTCGGCGGCGAGCGCACCCGCTGGATGCGGTTCATCCCGAGCCGCATCACGGGGCGACTGGTGCAGCGCCGCCGGAACATCTGAGCCGCGGCTCCGCGCGTCAGCCGCGGAAGAACGCCACGCCGAGATCGGGATGGTCGACGAACACCCCGTCGACGCCGGTGCGGGCGATGGCGGCCCACTCGGCTTCGTAGTCGCCGTACGCCGACTTGCCGCCTGGCCCTCGGTACTCCGGCGCCAGGAACGCGTTCTCGGGTCGGCACGTCCAGGTGAACACCTTCAGACGCCGCGCGTGTGCATCCGGGACGATCGTGTTGCCCGGCTCCAGCAGCATCCGCTTGTTGACGCTGATGCCGTCGACCCTCCCGGCGAGCGCGTCGAGCCCGCGCGCGGTGACGGCGTCTCGGTACGCCGGGGCGGCCCTGCCCTGCGTGGCGACGAGGTCGAACGGCTTGCCGGTCGCCTCGACGAGATAGACGAAGGATGCCGCGATGCCGCGTTCACGCAGCTGTGCCAGCACCGTCGACTCGAACGATTCGACGATCAGCGGCAGCTGGCCCTCGGCCCACCCCGACGCCCTGAGGTCGCGTTCGATGAGCGGCGCGAGCGCCAGTCCGATGCTCTCGAAATAGGTGGCGTGCTTGATCTCGAGCACGACGCCGATCTCGCGGCCGTACTCGTCGGAGCCCTCGCGCACGAGATCCAGCAGCTCGGTCAGACGCAGGATCGGCTGGGCATCGTCGAAGCTGGCGCTGGAGTGGCGCAGCTTGGGCAGCCGCTCCCGGCTGCGCAGCGTCGCCAGCTCGGCCCAGGTGAAGTCTTCGGTGAACCAGCCGGTGAGCGTCGCACCGTCGATGCGCTTGGTCGTTCGCCGGTCGGCGAACTCGGGGTGATCGGCGACATCTGTCGTGCCGGAGATCTCGTTCTCGTGCCGCAGGATCAGCACTCCGTCGCGGGTGGCGACGATGTCGGGTTCGACCGCGTCCACGCCCATCGCCAGCGCCAGCTCGTACGACGATCTGCTGTGCTCGGGACGGTAGCCGGGTGCCCCGCGATGTCCGATGACGAGCGGCGATTTCCTGGGCACGCTCACAGCGTAAAGCACGCCGTCTGCGGGCCTGTCCCGGTATCGTAGAGGAAAGCGTTGACCGATCCCTCGGGAGTAGAGGCCACATGAGCAACTTCGCATTCAACAATCCGGCGTTCCAGCAGCAGGATCCGCGAAACGTCGCGACGTATCCGGGCGGGCCGCAGGCCGGTCAGGGTCAGTACGCACCGCCGCCGCCGGCTCAGGCCGCCTCGTTCCAGCACGCGGGTGTCGACGCTGCGACCAACGCGCACCTGGAGGGCATGTACACCGCCCCTCCGGCCGGTGCCATCGAGACCGACCGGATGACCGTCGAGGACACCGTCTGGAAGACGGCCGGCCTGTTCGGCATCCTCCTCGTCACCGCCGTCGTCGGCTGGACGTGGACCTGGTCGAGCGCTGTCGCGACCGGCCAGGCCAACATGATGCCGTGGATCATCGGCGCGCTCGGCGGTTTCGTGCTCGCCATGGTCGTCACGTTCACCTCGCGCAAGAAGGTGCGTCCGGGACTCATCTGGGCGTACGCGGCGTTCGAGGGCCTGTTCGTCGGCGGCATCTCCGCGTTCTTCGAGCTCATCTGGCCCGGTGTGGTCATCCAGGCGACCCTCGCCACCGTCGCCGTCGTCGGCGTCACCCTCGCACTGTTCGCCAGCGGCAAGGTGCGCGCCTCCGCCAAGATGACCAAGATCGTCATGATCGCGATGTTCGGTTACCTCGCCTTCTCGGTGCTGAACCTGATCCTGATGTGGACCGGCGTCCCGATGGCCGGTGGCGCGTTCGGTCTGTACAGCATGGAGGTCATGGGCATCCCCCTCGGCCTGATCATCGGCGTCCTCGTCGTCTTCATGGCCGCCTACTCGCTCGTGCTGGACTTCGA
>JAPSIX010000179.1 GCA_031178475.1 Microbacterium sp.
CGGTCGGCAAGCGCGAGCAGCTCGCGGGTTCTTCCGGCATCCGCCCACTGGGCGATGCTCTGGAAGCTCACGCTCGCCTTCTCGAGGGCGTCGACGTTCGACACCTGCACCCGCCGCGGTGCATCGTCGGTGGCAGTCCACGCGCCGCGCCCCTCGGCCGCCCACCAGCGCCGCCCGAGAGCCGGCATGCTCACGACGCCGACGACCGGTCGCCCGTCGACGGCCAGGGCGATCATCGTGCCCCACAGCGGCACGCCGCGCAGGAAGTTCGCCGTGCCGTCGATCGGGTCGATGATCCACTGTCGCGCGGTGTCACCTTGGGAGCCGTACTCCTCGCCGAAGATCCCGTCGCCCGGCCGTTCCTCCGCCAGAACCGAGCGAATCGCGCGTTCGGTGGCGAGATCGGCATCGGTCACGTGCGACCGGTCGGCCTTGGTCGATACCTCGAGGTCGGCGGCGTCGAACCGCGGCAGGGACTGGGCATCAGCAGCGTCGGCGAGACGCAGCGCCAGAGCGAGATCGGCGTCGAGCGCGGTGGGGGAGGGCGTCACTCCCTCAGGATAGTCGGGGCCCGAGAGCGGATGCTGTCGGCAACGCGCCCGGACCGCCCAGGATTTGGCGGCGTACCGCGCTGCTGGTAACGTAATTCCTCGGTCGGGGATCATCCCGGGCCATGCACCTCTAGCTCAATCGGCAGAGCAACTGACTCTTAATCAGTGGGTTCAGGGTTCAAGTCCCTGGGGGTGCACGGAATCGCCTCGAAGACTCTCGCCAGTCTTCGGGGCTTTTTCACATCGGTACCCGCTCACTCCGCCGGCGTCGAGTCCGCAGATTCGTCCGCGCCCGTCCCCTGGCCGCGCACGAGCACGAGGATGCTGCGCAGATGCATCGCGGTGAGCACGCCGGGACCCATGGCCTGTCGGGTGTCGATGCTGCGCTGGTCGACTGTTTCCACCAGCTGCCTTACCGCGCGGGCCGCCGCTGCACGCGACCGGTTGCCGTCCGACGAGTCGTCGTCGGCGCGCTCGACCGCTTCGGCGACCGCCGCGCAGGCTTCGGCGAGGGGGGCGGTCACCGCCGGGTCCAACGGCATCCCGGTGCGGTGCTCCCAGATCGTGTCCGTGAGCGCGCGCGAGATGTCGCGCATGTGGTGCGCCACGCTGTCGAGCATCTCCAGCCGACCGTGCTCCCGGTCTGTGCTGTGCCGTTGCCGCCACGCCCGCGGGTTGCCACGCCGGCTGTCGTCCGCCTCGGAGAGCGCGAGGCGCACGTCGCGCGCCGTCTCGTCCAGCTCACCGGCATCCCGTGCCCATGAGTCGTGTTCCGGCGGCCACGGCTCGGCGACGGCATCCGCGATCTGCCGGAGATGATCGGCGAGCTGCGCCTGAAAGGCGTCGATGCGCGCGGCGGCATGCGCGGTCAGTGGCGCCGGTGCGATCGCGAAGTTCACGATCAGACCGATGGCGAGACCGACACCCATCTGTGCGATGTACCCGACCGAATAGTCGTCGGCCTGTGGCCCGCCGATGATCAGCACGAACAGCGCCGCGATGGGAACGTAC
Source organism: Microbacterium sp. (assembly GCA_031178475.1). Lineage (GTDB taxonomy): Bacteria > Actinomycetota > Actinomycetes > Actinomycetales > Microbacteriaceae > Microbacterium. The sequence continues at coordinate 1,563 of JAPSIX010000179.1, forward strand.
TCCTGCCCCGCGCCGAACCACCCGGTGCCCGAGACAAGTACGCCGATGCCGACGGCGATCGGCACCGTCCACACGTTCGGTCCGAAGGTGACGATCACGAGGGCCGCAAGTCCGGCACCGGCGGCCAGCCCCAGCAGGGTCTGCGCCGCCGTGCGCGCCGATCCCATCAGCGTCGGGTACATGCTGATCAAGGCACCGAGCGGTGCGTAGTACGGGTACTGGTCCGTGCTGCCCGGCATCCAGTGCCCGACGATCCAGGCGATCCCGACTGCCAGCGCGGTCTTTGCTGCCAGCAGCAGCCGGTCGGGGCGGGCCGCGCGCTGCAGGCCTCCCGCGAACCCGCTGGGGATCGTTCTGAGTCTCATGCTGCTCCCCGTTCGGCTGGTGGCGCGCCTCGTCCGCCGTCACGACGCTTCGCGGCTGCCGTCCAGGGTACGCGTTCACCGGCCATCCGCGCCGGGCCCCTTCCGTCGGAAGGGAACCGGTGAGATCATGGCGTGCGAGGAGGAGCCATGATCGAACTCGACGACATCGACACCGACGAGGACGGCGCGCTCACGGCGACGGTGGAACTGCCCGGCGGCCGGCGTGTGACCGTGGAGTACGAGTACGAGGAGGACTTCGAGCGAGACGACGACGAGGATGAGGACGACGGCCTCGACGTCGTCGACGACATCGCCCCTGAAGACCTTCCCGACATGGAGACGATGCAGCGGACGGTGCAGCACGCGCTCGCCCGCCTCACTGCCGAGGTGCTGGATGCCCGGGAGAGCGATGTCGCCGAGGAGCTGATCGAGGCCACCTACGAGGACGAGGACGAAGATGATCTCGAAGAGCCGCTCGCGGCACTGCGGGAGGATCTGACCCTCGACGGCGTCGTGGTCTTCGGCGATGGCGGCGTCACGCTGCTGTACGTCGCGCCGGAGGAGTACCCCGACTTGACGATCTACTGCCTTCTTGACGAGGACCTCGAAGTCGAAGACCTCATGGTCGAGTGAGCGCGCGCTGAGCGGCGCCTCACGCCACCGGCACGACAGACCCACCGGTCAGCGCGGCCAGCTGTGTGAAGGTGAGCGGCATCACGGTGTGCGGTGTGCCCGCCGCCGCCCAGATGCGCTCGTGCGCCTGCAGATCCGCGTCGAGGAACGTCGGCAGCGGAGACGGATGCCCTGCCGGTGCCACCCCGCCGATGGCTTGGCCCGTCGCTTCCCGCACAACGGATGCCGGGGCCATGGCCACCTCCCGCGCGCCGATCGCCTCGGCGAGGACGGCGAAATCGACCCGGTGCGCGCCGCTGGTCATCACGAGGATGGGGGAGTCGTCGGCCAGCAGCACCAGGCTGTTGGCGATCGCGCCGACGTCGCACCCCACGGCACGGGCCGCCTCCGCCGCCGTGCGGGCGGAGTCCGGCAGCACGACGACATCGGTGTCGATGCCGGCGGCATGCACCTGCTCGCGCACGATGCGGCTGCGTTCGGGGAGGGCGTGGGTGCTGCTCATGTGGGTGGTGCTCCTTCCTCCGCCGCTCGCCCCGTTCCGGATGCGGCCCGGGCGACGTCACCGACGAGGATAGCCTCTGACGGCCACGACAGCAGGATCAGCGTCGCGCACCGATCCGCGACGACAGCTGGTGCGCGTGCGCGAGGAGCGTCCTGCCCAGCTGCGGCAGCCGGTCGGGCCCGAACCGGAACTCGACTCCGGTCAGACTCAGCGCCCACTCGGGCCTGCCCTCGCGGTCGAACACGGCGGCGCCCATGCCCCACGATCCGCTCACGATGAGACCGGGGTTGACCGCGTAGCCGCGTTCCTTCGTCTCCTGCAGGCGGGCGCGGAGCGGGCCGCGGTCGTGCGCGTGCCCCCAACGTTCGCCGAGCTCTGGATGCCGCTCCAGGTAGGCATCCACATCGTGGTCAGGCAGGAACGACAGGATGGCCAGCCCCGCGCTCGCCACACCGAGCGGAAAGCGGACGCCCTCGCTCAGCACGAAGGAACGGATCGGGAACGAGCCCTCCTCGCGCAGCAGGCACACCGTCTCGTCGGCCCTGCGCACCGAGAGGAACGCGCTCTCCTCGGTCTTCACAGCAAGCGAGCGCACGATGTCGCGCGCAAGCTCGGTCACGTCGTACCGCGCCGCCGCCACGGTTCCCATGAGATAGAGCTCCGGACCCGGCATCCAGCGCGCCGTCGCGTCGTCCTGGTCGACCAGACCTTCGGCGCGGAGCGCGGAGAGCAGCCGGTGCGCCGTGGATCGGCTCAGGCCGGCATCCTGCGCGAGGCTCTGCAGCGACGCGCCGCTTCCGGCAGCGGTCACCAGACGCAGCAGCGCCGCCGCGCGGGCGACCGCCTGCGCACCGGGCACCGTGCGCCGTCGCTCCGACTCAGGTTCCATAATGTGGACGCTAG
>JAPSIX010000033.1 GCA_031178475.1 Microbacterium sp.
GAATCTGGGCTTGGGGAGGACCTCGACCCCCGGTCAAGATACAAAAGAAACCCCCGCCATGTAGAAGCTAGGCGAGGGTTCCAGTGGCTCCGACCGGCATCGATCCGGTGACCTTTCGATTTTCAGTCGAACGCTCTACCAACTGAGCTACAGAGCCGCGCGACCGGCGAACCTGCCGCGTCCTAGACGAAAGGCCTCCTCGAAAGAAGGCCCGTCGCTTGGAGCGACCCTGACGGGACTTGAACCCGCGACCTCCGCCGTGACAGGGCGGCACGCTAACCAACTGCGCTACAGGGCCATAACTTTTCAATTGTATCGGATGAGTGACCCCAACGGGATTCGAACCCGTGCTACCGCCGTGAAAGGGCGGCGTCCTAGGCCGCTAAACGATGGGGCCGCAGGGGAGTTCCGAAGGTCTCCCTTGCCGACGCTCAAGCATAAGGGATCCGCGGAGCAAAACTGAAATCGAGAGCGAGTCGTCTTCCATCCCGGGCGTTTCGGGTTCACCATGGAAGCAACAGCTCTGCCCCTTCAAGCAACCCGCCCTGTTGCTTGTGTGACGAGTGTTGTTAGTGTGGCAACTGTGAAACCGGCGGAAGGGGCCGAGTGAACGAGGATCAGACCCAGGATGCTGCCCGAACGGCATCCGAGGAGTGCGACTGCGCGCCGAGCGCGGTCGAACGCCGCTCGCTGTGGAGTTCCAGTGTTGTCACGCGGCGCGGTGCGCTGACGTTCGGCGCGCTCAGCGTGGTGGCCCTCAGCGCCTTCGGCATCACCCACGGCGTCAAAGCGGCCCACGCCGCCGACTACCCCAGCTGGGACGACGTGCAGCGCGCGAAGGCCAACGAGGCGGCCAAAGCCAGTGAGATCACGCGCATCGAGGGGCTCATTCAGGCCCTCACCCAGCGCGCCGCGGAGGCGGAGGCGGCGGCCAAGGCGGCCGGCGACGAGTTCTACGCCGCCCAGCAGGCCTACTTCGATCAGGCCATCAAGGCAGACGAACTGCAGGCCCAGGCCGATGAGAAGGCCAAGCTCGCCGACGAGACCGCCCGCAAGGCCGGCCAGGTGGCCACCCAGCTCTACCGCAACGGCGGCGACGAAGCCGCCCTCGAGCTCTTCTTCTCCGGTTCAGCCCAGGGCGCCGACAACCTGCTGTCGCGCCTCGGCACGATGGACAAGCTTCTCAAGTACAACCGCTCGGTCTACGACGACGCCGTCGCCGCTCGCGACTCGGCGCAGTCTCTGAGCGACCAGGCCGTCGCCGCCCGGAACGAGCGGGATCGTCTGCAGAAGATCGCCGAAGACAAGATGATCAAGGCGCAGCAGGCTTCGGATGCCGCGCAGGCCGCGCTGCAGGAGAAGCAGGCCAACCTCACCACCCTCCAGGCTCAGCTCGCGGCACTCAAGGACAACACGGCCAAGACCGTCGCCGCGTACCAGGAGGGCGAGCGGATCCGCAAGGCGGAGGAAGAGCGCCGCCGCAGGGAAGAGGAAGCTCGCCGGCGCGCCGAGGAAGAGCGCCAGCGCGCCGAGGAAGAGCGTCGGCGCCGCGAGGCCGCGGAGGCAGCCAAGAACAACCAGGGTAACGGCGGTGGCGGCGGTGGCAGCCCCGCAAGCGGCGGAGACAGCTCTTCGGGCGGAGGAGGCGGCGGCGGTGGCAGCGGCTGGGTTCGCCCGCACGGCGGTCGCATCTCGTCGGGGTACGGGCCGCGGGGCCAGGACTGCAGTAGAGGGTATTGCTCGTCGAAGTGGCATCTCGGACTCGACTTCGCCAACGGATGCGGCGCACCCATCTACGCCTCCGCCGCGGGAACAGTCGTGTACGCCGGCTACAACGGCGGCTTCGGCAACTACGTGAAACTCCGCCACGACGGCGGAGTCGGCACCGGATACGGGCACATGTCCCACATCGCTGTCGGGTACGGGCAGTGGGTGCGGGCGGGGCAGGTCATCGGCTACGCCGGTGACACCGGGAACTCCTACGGCTGCCATCTGCATTTCGAGGTGTACCCGTCCAGCGGTGGCACCACGAATCCGTACAACTGGCTCGCCGCGCGCGGCGCGCTCTGATACGGCCGCATAACAGCATCCGATACGGCGAGACCCCCGGTTCAGAACCGGGGGTCTCCGTCGCTTCGACAGGCTCAGCGGCCCAGTAGGAAACCGTCAGTGCGCGCCGGTGCCGAATCGCTCGATCGCCTCGTCAAGGATGCGCTGCGCCTCGGCCGCGTCGCCCCACGCGTCGACCTTGACCCACTTGTTGGGCTCGAGGTCCTTGTAGTGCTCGAAGAAGTGCTCGATCTCCTTCTTCGTGTACTCGGGGATGTCGTCGATGTCCTGGATGTGCGACCAGCGCGGGTCCTTCGACAGCACGGCGACGAGCTTGTCGTCGCCGCCGGCCTCGTCGCTCATCTTCAGCACCGCCACCGGGCGCACGTTCACCACGACGCCGGGGAAGATCGTGTGGTCGAGCAGCACGAGCACGTCCAGCGGATCGCCGTCCTCGCCGAGCGTGTTGTCGAAGTAGCCGTAGTCGGCCGGGTAGCCGAAAGTCGTGTACAGCACGCGGTCGAGGTGCACTCGTCCGGTCTCGTGGTCTACCTCGTACTTCACGCGGCTGCCGCGCGGGATCTCGATGACGGCGTCGTGTGCGCCCATGCGTGTGCTCCTCAGGGATAGCGGGTGGATGCCGCGGACCAGCCTACCCGCGACGGGGTGCGACGGCCGGACGTGCCCTAGCTTGGGAGGATGCCGTCGCTGCCTGCGCCCGTCGCCGAGATCCGTCGTGCCGTCCGCGGCCCCCTGGGGGAGCTGCCAGACGGATCGACCGTGATCGTCGCCCTCTCCGGTGGCGCCGACTCGCTCGCGCTCGCCGCCGCCACGGCGTTCGAGGCGCGCGCCCGGGGAATCGATGTGCTGAGCATCACCGTCGACCACGGGCTGCAGATCGGATCGGGAGATGCCGCTGCGATGGCATCCGCCCAGGCGAACGCACTCGGCATCCGCTCTCGCGTCGAGCGCGTCGAGGTCGCCGCCGGCGCGGACGGGCTCGAGGCGGCCGCGCGCGAAGCGCGGTATTCGGCGCTGCGCCGTGCGGCATCCGCTGAGCGCGCCCCGGTGCTGCTCGGTCACACCCTCGACGATCAGGCCGAGACCGTGCTGCTCGGACTCGCCCGCGGCGCGGGGGCGACCAGCCTGCAGGGCATGGCGCCGCTGCGCGAGGACGCCGACGGGGTGCGCTGGATCCGGCCGCTTCTCGCGGTGCGGCGCGAGACGACGCGGGCGTTCTGCACGGCAACCGATCTCGAATTCTGGGACGACCCGCACAACGCCGACCCGCGGTTCACCCGGGTGCGGGTGCGCGAGCGCGTGCTGCCCATTCTCGAATCCGAACTCGGCCCCGGCATCGCGGAGGCACTCGCACGCACGGCCGAACAGCTCCGCGAGGACGCGGCGGCGTTCGACGACATGATCCACGAGACGATCGAGGACATCGTCGAGCACGCCGAAGCGGGCATCTCGGTCAGCGCCGCCGCTCTCGCAGCGAATCCTGCAGCCCTGCGCAACCGCATCATCCGGCTCGTCGTCGACAGCGAGTTCGGGGTGGCGCTCAGCCGTGTGCAGACCGTCGAAGTCGCCCGGCTCGCGACCGACTGGACGGGTCAGGGACCCATCGACCTGCCCGGGTGCACCGCGCGGCGAACGGGCGGACGGATCGTCTTCAGGGCACGCTGACGCCGTCGGAGCCTTGTGGGGGGCGAGGCCGCACTGGTAATGTCAGTGCTGCTTACTAAAGCGATTTAGTATCGGGTGGCGCCAGCCGCCACGCTCATCGAAGGAGATCTGCGTTGAACACTTCCTCCCGCCGAGAACGACCCTTGCCTGCCCGGCGCAGAGCGATCGTCGGAGCTGCACTCGGGGTCACGCTCGTGGTGGCCGGTATCGTGCCCGCCGCCAGCGCTGCCGACTCGCATCCGCCGACGGGCGATGCCGAAGTGGCGTCCGCGCAGCCCACGTTTCCCGGCTACCGGATCCGCGACATCCTCAACTGGTCGCCCGAGACCGACCCTCACGCTGAGCTGCTGCGCGCACGGGTTCCCCTGCAGAAGCGGATCGATCCGTTCGCGCCGACTCAGGCGGACCCCACGCTCGCCCACGACGCGCAGGTGCTGCTCATGCAGGGCGACTACGGCAACTCGTTCTTCGGCAGCACGCCCTACAACGACGAGTTCTCCGAGCACACGCTGAATTTCTGGCAGTACACCGACATCTTCGCGCCGTGGCACGGAGCCGCGACCGCGGCGACCCCCTCGGCGCTGTACGACCCCGAGAACTCCGACTGGCGCAATCGCGGGTTCGAGTTCGGATCGGTGAACATCCCTAACCCCGCATACACGAACGCTGCACACCGCAACGGCTCGCTCTCCATCGCGACGATCTACTTCGACCCGTACTTCCGGCCCGGAGTGAGCGTCGACGAGCTGCTGCTCGAGCGGCGACCGGACGGATCCTTCCCCGTCGCTGACAAGCTCATCGAGATGGCCGAGTACTTCGGCTACGACGGCTACTTCTTCAACAAGGAGGAGCACAGCTCGCACCCGGATGCGGTGTTCAAAGAGTTCATGGCGTACCTGACCGAGCACGGCATGTATACGAACTACTACGACGTGAACAGCGCCATCGACGACAAGAAGGTCGCCTGGCTGAAGGATGACGAGCACGGGCAGATCCACGACTCGGTGTTCGTGAACTACGGCTGGCCGAAGTGGGCCGAGGACGAGGCGCAGTGGGAGCGCATCCGCGACGCGTACGGACCCGAGCTGCACAAGGAGTTCTTCCTCGGGGTCGAGGCCAACCAGGGCAAGTTCGGCGGCGGGCATCCCACCGCCGACCAGTTCTCGCGCATCTACGAGCCGGGCACGACGAACCCGCGCACGTCGGTGGCGCTGTTCACGCCGTCGGACTTCTATCAGCGCGGCCTCGACGACGACCTTGCGGAGCTGCGCGCCACCGAGCCCATCCCGCTGATGCAGACCGATGAGTACCAGTGGATGGTCACCGAGCGCGAGCGGATGTTCTTCTCCGGCGTCCGGGAGGACGTCACGCAGACCGGTGACCAGCCCGGCCACGCACGCCCGGACGTCGGAGTGGCGGACGCGAGTTCGTGGGTCGGGGTCGCCGACTTCAAGGCCGAGGAATCCGTCGCCGGCGGCAGCGAGTTCGCCAGCTGGTTCAACACAGGACACGGCATGGGATGGTGGGATGCCGGTCGGCACTCGTCATCGCGGGAGTGGACGAACATCTCCATCCAGTCGCTGCTGCCCTCATGGCAGTGGTGGTTCCAGACGGCATCCGGTGCGGAGAGCGGCCTGGACGCCGACTTCGACTACGGCAGCGACCTCGTCCGGAAGGACGTGAAGGGTGCCGAGACGCCCACGCCGTTCCAGCAGATCGGCGCCTATCAGGGCGGGTCATCGCTCGCCGTCTACGGTGACCTCGCCGAGGACACAACGATGCGTCTCTTCAAGACCGACCTCGCGGTCGAGTCGGGAACCGCGGTCGACGTCACCTACGCCGTCCCGTCGGGCGAGGGCATCGGCGTTCAGCTCGCCGTCGTCTACGCCGATCAGCCGGGGAAGGTCGTCACCTACCCCCTCTCGCCCGACGGCACCGGTTGGCAGACCGACACCGTGGGGCTGGGCCAGGAATCCGGCCGGGAGATCGCCACGCTGGGCGTCACCCTCACCGGTCAGTCCGAGGGCGTCCAGGTCAACATCGGCGGCCTCCAGGTCGGCACCGGCTCGGACGCCCCCGCCGCGCCGCAGGAGTTCGAGGTCGACGCCCTCTACGCGACCGGCGAAGCCGTGCTGTCGTGGGAACTGGCATCCTTCGACGAGGTCGACTCGTACCAGGTGTACGCCACACGGGGCGACGGTGACCGCGTCTGGGTAGGCGGCACCTACGACAGCACACTGCACGTGCAGAACCTCGACATGACGCCCGGGCACGGCGACCTGACCCTCGAGGTCGTCGCGGTGGGCAAGGACGGCGCGCAGTCTGAGGCTGCGAGCCGTCATATCCCGCTGGACAAGTCCGTGTCGGCGGTGAGCGTGAATGAGACGACCGATGAGCGTGGATTCCGCACCCACGCAGCGGAGGCCGGCTCCGTACAGGTCTCGTGGGAGGCGCCCGTGTCGCCCGCGAAGATAGGCGGCTACCTCGTCGAGCTGACGCCCAAGGATGTCGCCGACCCACAGCCGGTTCGGGTTCGGGTGCCCGCGGATGCTCGCGCGGCGACCGTGCCGGTCGACGACCCCGAGGGACGCCGCTACGACGTGTCGGTCGTGCCGCTGAACCCCGCTGGAAAGAAGCGGGGCGGCGACATGACGATCTCGTTCACGGGTCTCACGCACGACTCGTTCGCCGCACCGTATTTGCGAGAGGACGTGGTGGCGGATGTCGACAGCTGGCGTCTCAAACCGCCCAGCACTTGGGACTGGCACACCGTGACGGTCTCGTACGACGGGGTCGAGCAGTTCACCGCGACTCGCGGCGGGATCGACGCGAACCGTGAGCTGCTGAAGCCGCGCGCCTACCCGGATGCCGGAAAGATCTCGATCGTCGTCACCGACTACGCCGGCAATTCGTCCGAGCCGCTCGAACTCGACGTCGCCGAGCTGAGGCCGTGACCGTCGGCTGAGCCGGAACAACACGGTCCCCCTCCCCGCCATCACCGGGGGAGGGGGACCGTCTATCGCGTGGTCTACCGGCGGTTGCCGAACAGGCCACCCAGGATGTCGCCGACGACATCTCCCATGCCGCCCGAGCCGCTCGCCGAACCCGAGGACGAACCGCCGCCGAACAGTCCGCCGAGGATGTCGCCGAGCCCGCCGCCCTGCGATCCGGAGCCGGTGGACGAGCCGCCCTTGCCCTTGTTCGCGTTGGCGATGAGACCCAGGATGATCGGCGCGAGGATCGGCAGCAGCTTGCCGAAGTCGATGCCGCCGGCGGTCTTCTCCGAGGCGGTCAGCTTCTCGACGACATCCTTCTCCTTGTCGCCGAAGACGTGCTTGACGATCTTCTCGCCGTCGCCGCGGTCGACGTCGTCGACGCTCGAGACACCCGAGAACCCCTCGTGCCGTGACAGGGCCTTCTCGATCGCCGCCGACCCTTCGTCGCTCTCGGCGTTCTTCGACAGGCCGCCGACGAGAGCCGCACCGCCCTCCTTGACCGCCTGCTGCGCCACCTGGTGACTCACGCCGAACCGCTTGGCGATGTCGTCGACCGGCACCTGCTTCAGGATCTCATCGAAGTCCATGGTTCCTCCGTCGCTCTCCTGCGGGTGAGCACCCGCCTCGTCGCTCACAGTACTGTGCAGGCCGCATCCACGGCATCCGCTTCGCTCGCCTAAAATCGAACCCATGCGCGCTGCGGACATCCAGGACGACCTTGAGAAGATCCTCGTCACAGAAGAGGAGATCATCGCCAAGCTGGACGAACTGGCACAGCGCGTCGCCGCGGACTACGAGGGCAAGGACCTGCTCCTGGTCGGCGTGCTCAAGGGGGCGGTCATGGTGATGGCCGACTTCGCGCGCGCTCTGCCGTTCCACGCGCCGATGGACTGGATGGCGGTCTCCAGCTACGGGGCCAGCACGAAGTCCAGCGGTGTGGTGCAGATCCGCAAGGATCTCGACACGGCGCTCGAGGGCAAGCACGTGCTCATCGTCGAGGACGTCATCGATTCCGGACTCACCCTGAGCTGGCTGCTGGAGAACTTCGCCTCGCGCGGTGCCGAATCGATCGAGGTGCTCGCCCTGCTGCGCAAGCCCGAGGCTGCGAAGGTGCACATCGACTGCAAGTACGTCGGCTTCGACATCCCGGTCGAGTTCGTCGTCGGCTATGGCCTCGACTATGCCGAGCGCTACCGCAACCTCCGCGACGTGGCCGTGCTCGCCCCGCACGTGTATTCCTGATTCCTCCCGTCTGTTCACCACGGGACCGCTCCAGAGCGCGGTACGCCGTCGGTGAACGCACAGCAGCGGCCTAACGGCCGGGCGGTACGCTGAACGCATCATGGATGTCAAGAAGATCTCCCGGAATCCGCTGATCTACGTCGCGCTGATCGGCCTGCTGATGTTCGCCGGGTTCCTGCTGATCTCGAACCTCGGCGCACCCAAACAGGTCACCACCCAGCAGGGCCTGGAGCTGCTCGACGGCGACACCGTGACGAAGGTCGTCACCACCGACGGCGACCAGCGCGTCGACATGGTGCTCTCGAAGGAGTTCGAGGGCGCGAAGGCGGTGCAGTTCTACTACGTCGAGGCTCGCGCCGACGAGGTCGTGCAGGCGATCGACGCCGCCGATCCGAAGGACGGCTTCAACGACACCGTGCCGCGGCCCACCTGGTTCGACGGCTTCCTCTCTCTGCTGCTCCCGCTCGTGCTGCTCGGTCTGCTGTTCTGGTGGCTGCTCTCCTCCATGCAGGGCGGCGGCAGCAAGGTCATGCAGTTCGGCAAATCGAAGGCGAAGCTCGTCAGCAAGGAGACCCCCACGGTCACCTTCGCCGACGTCGCCGGAGCCGACGAGGCCATCGAGGAGCTCCAGGAGATCAAGGAGTTCCTGCAGGACCCGGCCAAATTCCAGGCAATCGGCGCCCGCATCCCCAAGGGCGTGCTGCTGTACGGTCCTCCAGGAACCGGTAAGACCCTGCTCGCCCGCGCCGTCGCCGGCGAGGCAGGCGCCCCGTTCTACTCCATCTCGGGCTCCGACTTCGTCGAGATGTTCGTCGGCGTCGGCGCCTCTCGAGTGCGCGACCTGTTCACGCAGGCCAAGGAGCACGCCCCTGCCATCATCTTCATCGACGAGATCGACGCCGTCGGTCGTCACCGTGGAGCCGGCATGGGCGGCGGCAACGACGAGCGCGAGCAGACGCTGAACCAGATGCTCGTCGAGATGGACGGCTTCGACCCGAATGCGAACGTCATCGTCATCGCGGCGACGAACCGCCCCGACATCCTCGACCCGGCGCTGCTGCGCCCCGGACGATTCGACCGGCAGATCGGCGTCGACGCCCCCGACCTGAAGGGCCGTCAGCGCATTCTCGAGGTGCACTCGCGCGGCAAGCCGCTGTCGCAGTCGGTGGACCTGGAGGTCGTCGCCCGCAAGACGCCGGGCTTCACCGGCGCCGACCTCGCGAACGTCCTCAACGAGGCGGCCCTGCTCACCGCCCGCTCCAACGCGCAGCTGATCGACAACCGCGCGCTCGACGAGGCGATCGACCGGGTGATCGCGGGCCCGCAGCGGCGCACCCGGGTCATGAAGGACAAGGAGAAGCTCATCACCGCCTATCACGAGGGCGGGCACGCGCTCGCCGCGGCGGCGATGAACTACACCGATCCGGTGACGAAGATCACGATCCTTCCCCGCGGCAAGGCGCTCGGCTACACGATGGTGCTGCCGCTCGAGGACAAGTACTCGGTCACCCGCAACGAGCTGCAGGACCAGCTCACCTACGCGATGGGTGGCCGGGTGGCCGAGGAGATCGTCTTCCACGACCCCACCACGGGGGCATCCAACGACATCGAGAAGGCGACGAGCATCGCCCGCAAGATGGTCACCGAGTACGGCATGACGACCGAGCTCGGTCCGGTCAAGCTGGGATCCGAAGGCGGCGAGCCGTTCGCGGGGCGTGACTTCGGTCGCGGACGCGAATACTCCGAGTCGATCGCCGAGCGCGTCGACATCGAGGTGCGTGCGCTCATCGAGCAGGCGCACAACGAGGCCTATCAGGTGCTCAGCGACAACCGCGACATCCTTGATCGCCTCGCCCTGGCGCTGCTCGAGCACGAGACGCTCGACCACAACCAGATCGCCGAGATCTTCCAGGACGTGCGCAAGCTGCCCGAGCGCCCGCAGTGGCTCTCCAGCGAGGATCGCCCCGTCTCGCCTCAGCCGCCGGTGCAGGTGCCCCGGCGCGCCGAGAGCGGACTGGCCGCCCAGACGCCGGCCCAGACCGAAACCACGCGCACCGCGGGCGCCCAGCACTCCGGTGGACAGGCCCGACCGGCGACGGCCTGACGTGGCGGTCGACAGGGCGCGCGTCGAACGGCTCACCCGCGAGCTGCTCGAAGCGATCGGCGAGGATCCCGACCGGCCGGGGCTCCGCCAGACGCCAGCGCGCATGGCCGAGCTCTACGCCGAGTTCTTCGCCGGAGTCGGCGAGGACCCGGCGGCACCGCTCGCACGCACCATCAGCGTCTCGCGCGGACCGGCTCCCGAGACCCTGCCCTCGGGTGCCGTGCTGCTGCGTGACATCCGGTTCCGTTCGGTGTGCGAGCACCATCTGCTGCCGTTCGCCGGCCGCGCGCACCTCGCATACCTGCCGGGCGAGCAGGTGGTCGGGCTCGGCACGCTGGTGAGGGTCGTCGAGATCCTCGCCGCCCGACCGCAGGTGCAGGAACGGCTCGGCGAGCAGATCGCCGACATGATCGCCGAGCACCTCGACACGCGAGGGGTGCTCGTCGTGCTGGATGCCACGCACGGCTGCGTCACGATGCGCGGGGGGCGCCAGCCCTCGGCATCCACTCTCACGATCGCGGCGCGTGGCGAGTTCACCGACCCGGCAGCGCGCGCGGAGCTCATCGCGCTGATCGGCGCTTCGTCAAGGTCAGGACAGGCCCAGTCGGATGCCGGGGGCGAGCGATGACGGCCATCTGGGGCATCCTCAACATCACCCCCGACTCGTTCAGCGACGGCGGGCGGTACCTCGATCCGGAGGTGGCCATCGCCCACGCCGGAAGGCTGCGCGCCCAGGGCGCTGCCGTGATCGACGTCGGCGGGGAATCCACCCGGCCCGGCGCCGAGCGCGTACCGGCCGTGGAGGAGCAGCGCCGGGTCCTTCCCGTGGTCGAGGCGCTCGCCACCGCGGGCATCCCGGTCTCCATCGACACCCTGAACGCCGACACGGCCGTCGCGGCCGTGCGCGCCGGCGCCCGGATCGTCAACGACGTCTCAGGGGGCCTCGCCGACGAGCGGATGCTGTCTGCAGTCGCCGAAACAGGTGCTGACGTCGTCATCGGACACTGGCGCGGACCGTCCGACGACATGTACGCCCGAGCCCAGTACGTGCGGGTCGCCCGCGAGGTGGCATCCGAACTGCACGAGCGCGTCGCCGCCGCGGCATCCGCCGGCATCGCTCCCGCCCGCGTCATTCTCGACCCGGGCGTCGGTTTCGCGAAGTCCGGCGCGCAGAACTGGGAGGTGCTCCGCGGACTCGACGAGGTCGTCGCCCTCGGGCACCGGGTGCTGGTCGGCACCTCGCGCAAGCGGTTCCTGACCGAGACGATCGCCGCCACGGGCTCCGGAGCGGATGCCGTCGCGCGTCGCGACCTCGCCACCGCCGTCACCAGCGCGCTCGCCGCGCGTGCCGGTGCCTGGGCGGTGCGGGTGCACGATGTCGTGGCGACACGGGACGCGCTCGCCGTGACCGCGGCATGGGACGGAGCATGACATGGACTTCCTCGACGAGATCACCCTCACCGGCCTGAGCGTGTTCGGCCATCACGGCGTCTTCGAGCACGAGCGCCGCGAGGGCCAGGAGTTCGTCATCGACCTCACCCTGGCGGTGCCGCTGAAGGACGCCGCAGCGTCGGACGACGTCGCCGATACGGTGCACTACGGCGAACTCGCCGACCGGGTCGCGGCGATCGTCGCGGGGGAGCCGGTGAACCTCATCGAGACGCTCGCAGAGCGCATCGCCGACGCGGTACTCGAAGACCAGCGCGTCCGCCTGGTCACGGTGACCGTGCACAAGCCCCACGCGCCGATCGAGCAGACTTTCCGCGACGTGTCCGTCAGTATCCGCCGAGGCAGGTCGTGATGGGCAGAGGGCGGATCCCACTGCCGCCGCCACCGGACCCGCGGCCGGCCCGCGAGCCGCAGGTCGCCGTGATCGGACTCGGCTCGAACGAGGGCGACCGAGGCGAGAGGCTGCGAGCAGCCGTCGAACGGCTGCGGCGGCTGCCGCTCGTCGACGACGTGCGGATGTCGGAGCCCATCGAGACCGTCGCGGTGCGCACCGACGGCCCCGACCCCGACGCTCCGCGCTACCTGAACGCCGTGGCCCTCATCACCACGCGGCTCGCGCCTGCGGTGCTGTTGGGCATGCTGCACGCCGTGGAGGAGGAGCAGGGACGCGTGCGCCGGGAACGCTGGGGAGATCGCACGCTCGACCTGGACCTCATCGCCTACGGCGACTTCGTCAGCGACGACCCGCAGCTCACGGTGCCGCATCCGCGCGCTGCGGAGCGGCTGTTCGTGCTCCAGCCCTGGCTGAGCGTCGATCCGGATGCCGTACTGCCCGGCGCCGGCCGCGTGGACGAGCTGGTCCGCCGACTCACCAACCGCGAGGGCAGTCCGGCGGAAGCGGATGCCGGAGAGGAGCGCTCGTGAGACGCACGTCGCCGGGCGTCCTGTTCGTGCTCGCCGTGCTGTCGGCCGCGGCAGGCTTCGCGTTCGATCACGTCCTGACGATCACGGGCCGGGCGACGTTCACGCCGTCCGGATTCCTGCCCGTGCTGCTGATGCTGCTCGCGGTCGCCGTGCTGGCGCTGGCCTGGCCGGTGCGCCGGAGCGTACGGGGAGGGCAGCGGATCGATCCGTTCCGTGCGCTGCGGGCGGCGACCCTCGCGAGGGCGTCGAGCCTGCTCGGCGCGATCCTCGCCGGCTTCGGCGCGGGGCTGCTCTCGTTCCTGTTGTCGCGGCCCGTGCCCGCGCCGGTAGGGTCGACTGTGGCGATGGTCGCCCTCATCATCGGCGCGCTCGTGCTGATCGGGGCGGCGCTGGTCGCCGAACAGTTCTGCACTCTGCCGAAGGATCCTGATGACCGAGAGCCAGCCGACACCGCCGAGTGACCCGAACGGCTTCGGTGCGCCCCTTCCGCCGGCTCCGCCGATCGCACCGATCGCGCCGGCGGCACCCGCCCCGGCGACGCAGCAGGCGTCGGGTGCCGTGACGCAGCCGCCCGCGCCCGCCGTGCCGGGGCAGTCCGCTCCAGCTTCCCCTCCTCCTCCCGCAGCCGCCCGGCCGGCATCGCAGCCGCAGGCCGCGGCATCCGCTCCGCCTGCCCCGCCCGTGCTCGATGACGGCAGCTACGGGGGGCTGCGCACCCCGCGCGGCACCTCGGCGCTCGCGCTCGACGGCACCTGGCACCAGATCTCTCCGCGGTACGTGACCTCGCAGGTGGTGCAGAACGCGGTGTTCGTCCTGCTGGTGGTCGCGGCCATGCTCATCGCCGTCTTCGCGTTCGACCAGACGTGGGTGTGGTTCCCGGGCGGCGCCGTGATCCTGGTCACGCTCCTCACCCTTGCGATCCTGCCCCGGCAGGCGAAGGCCATCGGCTACATGCTGCGCGCCGACGACATCGTGTTCCGTCGTGGCATCCTGTGGCAGCGCATGGTCGCCGTGCCGTACGGCCGCCTGCAGCTGGTCGACATCACCCACGGACCGCTCGACCGGGCGTTCGGGGTGGCCCAGCTGAAGATGGTCACCGCGGCCGCCACCACCGGCGTGCAGATCCCCGGCCTCACTCAGCCCGCCGCCGAGGCGCTGCGCGATGTGCTGATCGAGGTCGCCGAAACGCGGCGGACCGGGCTGTGAGCTTCCCCGCGTCTCCCGCCCCGGCGCCGCAGCCGGCTCAGACCGTGCTTCCCGAGGGCGGCGCCTCGAGCCTCGCCGACGGCGAGTGGCACCGCATGCACCCGCTCACCCCGCTGTTCAAGGGCGGGCTGGTGCTGCTGATCGTCGCCGGCATCGTCGTGTCGAACATGCGCGAGCGACTGCTCGGCTGGTTCGTCCAGCTGTTCACCCCCGACCAGGCCGACATCGGCCAGTACGGCGGGGGAGACCCCGTCGACTGGGTGCTCAGCAACAACCTGATCCTCGTCGCGCTGCTCGGCATCTTCGCCGTGCTGATCGTGCTCATCGCGGCATTCTGGGTGGTGTGGCGGTTCCACCAGTTCCGCATCACCGGTTCGCACGTCGAGGTGCGCAAGGGCATCGTGTTCCGCTCGCATCGGCGCGCGCCGCTCGACCGCGTGCAGGGTGTGAACCTCACCCGTCCCTTCCCCGCCCGTCTGATCGGACTGGCCAAGGTCGAGGTCGTGGGCGCCGGCACCGACTCCAACGTCGACCTGGAGTACCTCGCCACGAGCAAGGCCGAGACGGTGCGATCCGACATCCTGCGGCTGGCATCCGGCGCACGCAACGCCCGTCTCGCGGCGGCCGGTCAACCGCCGCAGCCGGCCGCCCCGGGCGGCGTGCGCGCTGAGCTGATCGGATCGATGAACGCCGGCGTCACCGGACTCATCGAGGGCGTCGACCTGGCCGATGTTGCGCCCGAGAGCGTCGTGAAGATCCCGACCGGGCGGCTGATCGGCTCGCAGCTGGTCTCGGCCGCTGTCTGGGTGGTCTTCTTCGGGCTCATCTATCTGGTCGCGCTCGGCGGCATCCTGATCGGGATGCGGCTCGACGGCGAAGACGAGTCGGCGATCGCGCTCGCCATGATCGGCCTGTCCTTCGGTATGGGCGTGCCGCTGGTGCTCGCCGTCGTCGGCATCACCTGGGCGCAGGTGTCGCGGTCGCTGCGCTACGCCATCGCGCCGACACCGGACGGCATCCGCGTGACGTTCGGGCTCCTCACCACCGTCACAGAGACGCTGCCGCCGGGGCGCATCTTCGCTGTCGAGGTGTCCCAGTCGCTGCTGTGGCGGCCGTTCGGGTGGTGGAGCGTGAAGATCAACCGCATGTCGGGGAAGTCGGCCGCGGCGCAGCAATCGGGCACCGCGCAGCAGTTCAACACGGTGCTCCCCGTCGGGCGCCGCGAGGACGTCGAGCGGGTGCTCGCGCTGATCCTCCCCGACGTCCCCGCCCACGAGGTCGCCCACCTCTGGCAGCACGGGGTGGAGGGCCCGGTGCCCGGCGACCCGTTCCGTACCGTCCCGCGCCGCGCAGCCTGGCGGCATCCGCTCACCTGGAAGCGGCACGGTTACACCCTCTCGGGAGCCGGCTTGCTGCTGCGCAAGGGTCTGCTCTGGCGGCGGCTCGACGTCTTCCCGCTGGCCCGCCTGCAGGGCCTCTCGGTGTCGCAGGGACCGCTTTCGCGCGTGCAGCGCCTGGCATCCGCCCAGGCGCACTCGGTCACCGGCCCGGTCTCGGGTCGTCT
>JAPSIX010000180.1:0-1444 GCA_031178475.1 Microbacterium sp.
TGTGCACGGCGGTGACGAGCGGAGCGAACGGGGCGAGGAACGCCGGCGCGCGCCAGAAGAAGGTGTGCACGGTGTGCAGCACCGGGATGCCGAGTCGGCGTCCGACGGCAAAGGCGGCTGCGGCGAGGGCGAACTCGGAATGCGCGACGATGGCCGTGACGCGGTGACGGCTCACCGTGGCGGTGACGAGGGGCTCCAGGTCGCTTGCCCGGCCGAGCAGGGGCAGGTCGAGAACCGGGATCGTGCCGCGGCGCGGAGGGGAGACGGTGATGATGCCCTCTGCGGCCGCCGAATCCGCGTCCGGGGCGAGCACCACTACCCCCACGCCCTCCTGGGCGAGAGCCTGTGCCTGCCGCATGAACGCCGTCTGCGCCCCGCCGAGGTACTTCAGTGAGTAGTCGCAGACCATCAGGATCGTCGTGCCCGCGGCATCCTCTTCTGGCATGGTGCGAGTCTATTCGGCGGGCCTCGACAGCTTCTTCGATCCGGTCCAGAAAACCGTCCTGACCGGGAGGGATTTCGCCCTGAGCGAAGGTCATCCTTCAGGGGGATACGGATGTCGGAGGTTCGTGGCACTCTGTCTCTTGGCCGATTCGGCCCTGATCCCAAAAGGAAGTCCGCCTGTGCTGGGAAAGATCCTCCTCCGTTATCTCACACGATACCGATGGCTGCTGGTCGGCGTGCTGGTGTTCCAGTTCGCCAGCGCGATGGCCTCGCTGTACCTCCCGCGGCTGAACGCCGACATCATCGACAACGGCGTGGCCAGGGCCGACGTCGGCTATATCTGGACCCACGGATCGTTCATGCTGATGATCTCGCTCGGGCAGATCATCGCCTCGGTCATCGCGACCTACTTCGCGGCCCGCGCCGCGATGTCGGCCGGCCGCGACATCCGTGCCGACGTGTTCTCGCGCGTCAGCGGCTTCTCCGAGCGCGAGGTCTCGCAGTTCGGCGCCGGTTCACTGATCACCCGCAACACGAACGACGTGCAGCAGGTGCAGATGCTGGCGATGATGGGCGCGACGATGTTCGTCACCGCGCCGCTGCTCGCCATCGGCGGCATCATCATGGCCATCCAGACCAACGTCCGCCTGAGCTGGCTGATCGCCATCTCGGTGCCGGCGCTGCTCATCGTCGCAGCACTCATCATCGGGCGCATGGTGCCGCTGTTTCGCAGCTACCAGGGCAAGCTCGACGCGGTGAACCGCATCATGCGCGAGCAGCTCACTGGAGTGCGGGTCGTGCGCGCGTTCGTGCGCGAACGCATCGAAGAAGGCCGCTTTCGGGGTGCGAACACCGACATCATGATCGTCGGGCGCAACGTCGGCTCGCTGTTCGTGCTGCTGTTCCCCGTGTTCATGCTGATCCTGAACGTCACCGTCGTCGCGGTGATCTGGTTCGGAGGCATCGAGGTCAACGCGGGCAACGTCGAGGTCGGCACCCT
>JAPSIX010000180.1:1544-3916 GCA_031178475.1 Microbacterium sp.
ACCGACGCGCGGCTGCGGCAGGCGCTGTGGCGCGAGCTGCCGCACGTGACCAAGATCGTCGTCGCGCAGCGTGTGTCGACCATCACCGACGCCGACCGGATCGTCGTGCTCGAGGACGGCACCATGGTCGGCTCGGGCACGCATGATGAGCTCCTCGCGAGCAGCTCGACCTACCGCGAGATCGTCGAGTCGCAGCTGGGGGTGGACGCATGAGTGCTCTGACCGGTTCAGCGGCCCAGGAGGGCGCTGAGATGACCGACGCAGAGAAGGAAGAGGCCGAGCTCGCCGAGAAGGCGCGCCTCGAGGGCGGCGGCATGTTCGACGGCCCGGCGCCCGGCAAAGCCGACCACTTCGGCCCCAGCTTCAAGCGGATGATCGGGCTGCTCAAGCCGTCGGCCGTGTGGTTCGCCCTGGTGTCGTTCCTCGGCGCGATCGGCGTGCTGCTCGCCGTGATCGCCCCGAAGGTGCTCGGCGAGGCGACCAACGTCGTCTACGAGGGCTTCATCTCGCACGTCCTCGGCACCGGCTTCGGCGACTTCCCGGGCTTCCCGCAGGGGATGAGCAAGGGCGAGGTTGTCGAGGCGCTGCGCGACGCCGGCCAGGACGACTTCGCCAACATGGTCGGCGCGATGCAGCACTTCTCGGTCGGCGCCGGCGTCGACTTCGAGCGGCTGCGCTGGATCATCGTGGCGGCGCTGGCGATCTACGTCGTCTCGGCGTTCCTGAGCTGGGTGCAGGGCTACGTCATCAACGTGATCATGGTGCGCACGATGTGGCGCCTGCGCGAAGACGTCGAGGCGAAGATCAACCGCCTGCCGCTGGCCTACTTCGACAAGGTGCAGCGCGGTGAGCTGATCTCGCGCGTCACCAACGACATCGACAACATCACGCAGACCATGCAGCAGTCGCTGTCGGGGGCGCTGACCTCAGTGCTGACCGTCGTCGGCGTGCTGGTGATGATGTTCTCGATCTCGTGGCAACTGGCGCTGGTCGCGCTCGTGTCGTTGCCGCTGATGGGCGTGATCTTCGGCATCATCGGGCCGCGCTCGCAGAAGGCGTTCGGCACCCAGTGGCGCAAGGTCGGCCGTCTCAACGCCCGCGTGGAGGAGGCCTTCTCGGGTCACGCCCTCGTCAAGGTGTTCGGCCGCGAGCAGGACGCGCTGGAGAAGTTCCAGGTGGAGAACGAGGAGCTGTTCGAGGCGAGCTTCAAGGCGCAGTTCCTGTCGGGCATCATCATGCCCGCGATGATGTTCGTCGGGAACCTCACCTACGTCGGCATCGCCGTGCTCGGCGGGCTCATGGTCGCCGGTGGCAACCTGCGTCTCGGCGACGTGCAGGCGTTCATCCAGTACTCGCAGCAGTTCAGCCAGCCGCTCAGCGAGCTGGGCGGAATGGCAGCGGTCGTGCAGTCGGGTACGGCCTCGGCCGAGCGGGTGTTCGACTTCCTGGATGCCGACGAGCAGGAGCCCGACGCCGCTCCCGCCGCGGTCCCTGCGCTTCGACAGGCTCAGCAACCGCACGAAGGGCACGGCCCGGAGGAGGCGAAGGGCGTCATCGAGTTCCAGAACGTCGCGTTCTCGTACTCGCCGGAGCGACCGCTGATCACCGACCTCTCATTCCGGGTGGAACCGGGGCAGACGGTCGCGATCGTCGGCCCGACCGGCGCCGGCAAGACCACGCTCGTGAACCTCATCATGCGGTTCTACGAGCTGAACTCCGGGCGCATCCTGCTCGACGGGCGGGACATCGCGCAGATGCCCCGCGAGGATCTGCGCTCACGCACCGGCATGGTGCTGCAGGATCCGTGGCTGTTCGCGGGCAGCATCCGCGACAACATCCGCTACGGCAAGGAGACCGCGACCGACGACGAGATCACGGCCGCCGCGAAGGCGACCTACGTCGACCGGTTCGTGCACTCCCTGCCCGACGGGTACGACACCGTGCTCGACGAGGACGCCTCGAACGTGTCGGCCGGCGAGCGCCAGCTGATCACGATCGCCCGCGCCTTCGTGGCTCAGCCGTCGATTCTCATCCTCGATGAGGCCACCAGCGCGGTCGACACCCGCACCGAACTGCTGCTGCAGCACGCGATGGCCGCGCTCCGCCAGGGGCGCACCTCGTTCGTGATCGCACACCGCCTGTCGACGATCCGCGACGCCGACCTCATCCTGGTGATGGAGCACGGCGACATCGTCGAGCAGGGTGACCACGACGAGCTGATCGCCAAGCAGGGCGCGTACTGGCGGCTGTACCAGTCGCAGTTCGAGCAGGCCGCGACCGACGTCGATGCGGAGGCCGCGATGGTCGGCGATGCCGAGACTCTCGAAGGCGACGCCGATCCGGAGACCGCGGATGCGGCATCCGCCGAGCCG
>JAPSIX010000181.1 GCA_031178475.1 Microbacterium sp.
GCGCGGGCGACCGCGCCGCTCAGCGCCGCCGCATCCGCACCGCCCACACCACCAGGTCCACGACGGCGTCGATGACGACGAACACTCCGACTCCTCGTCCGAGCCGTGAGCGACCGCGCGCGAGCCCCACGCCGGCGGCGAGTTCGGCTACGCTCACCGCTGCTCCCAGGAGGGGCCGCTCCCGCAGCATCCGTGCGAGGCGAGCGATCGGACGATCCCGGCGGGTGAGCGGAGTCGTCTCGGACATGCCGCCGACGAGCAGGTCGCCGAGCACGGCAGGCCAGCCGCGCGGCCGGAACCGCTGCGCCGCCGCTCCGGCATCCGCGGCGAGGGCACGCGCGATGAGCACATCCGGCACCCCGAACGCGGCAACGAAAGCCGACAGCCTCTCGCGCTCCCCGACCACCCCGCCCACGGCCTCCGGCATGCACGCGCGGTGAGCGGCGTCCGCATCGAGCGTCGCGTCGGAGGCGAGCGCGCGCAGCTCGTCGCGCGTACCGTCGGCCTCGGCGAGCATGCGTCGGTAGACCTCCGCGCTCGCGGGGTCCGTGATGTCGTCGAGGTTCAGTGCGGGCGTGGTGGTGCGCTCGGCGTTCGGCCAGAACATCTCGGTGCGGCTCCCCACACTCACCTCGACCCAGGCTTCACCGTCCTCGGGCACGTTGAGCTCGATGACGGCGCCGTCCGCGCCGCCGCCGGTCACCACGGCGTGGGGCTCGCCGGTGCGATAGAGGTACGCCGACCACGCGTCGTGTTCGATGTAATCGACGTCGGCTCCGAGCAGCTGCGCCGTGATCCGCGCGGCCCACGGCCCTCGGCGGGAGAACTCGGCGACGCGCACCTGCAGCGGGGCGAAGAGGGGCGCCTCGGGGTCATCTGTCGCGTCGTAGCCGGCGATGTCGTCGACGGGCATCGCGTCGGCGTCGAGCTCCTCAAACGCCTCGCCGAACGCGTCATCGAGCTCGGAGTCCATCTCGTCGAGTGCGTCGTCGAACGTGTCGATGCGCAGCTGCAGCGCCCGAGCCGCGAAAAGCTCCTGAAGCCGACCGACGGAAAGGTCGAAGCGCAGCCGATCATCGGCATCCAGTGCCAGCACCCCGCCGCTCTCGGTGACGGGGATCAGCACGACGACCTCGCCGCCCTCGTGCTCCCGCAGTGCGGCGAGCACGCGCTGATCGCGCAGAACACCGGCCGCATCAGCCGTCGGATCGCCACCGCCGATCGCATGGACGGCGGCGTACTGGATGTGGAAGGCGATCTCGTCTGTGGGCACGTCTCGAGGCTACCCGGCCGGCGGAGCGAGCATCCCTCCGGTGAACGCCGGGTCACCGAACATGGGCACGGCGAGACAGGCCGACACCAACAGCATCGTCACCGCGAAGCCGGCCAGCGGCACCCACCAGGCGCTGCGGCCGCTGTTGAGCCGGCGGAACGCGAACCACGCGGTCGCCGCGTACCCCGCGAGCATGACGATGGCGGCCACCACACCCCAGACCCGCGCCGCGGAATAGTTGGTGAACTCGCCCTCCATGCCGAGCACCTCGAGGGTCCGGTTCATGGTCGACGCGAGATCGGTGAACCCGCCGATGGACGTCAGCACGTTCACGAGCCCGAAGCCGAGCAGAACGAAGGTGATGAGCCGGTCCATCGGCCTCGCCACACGCTTTCCCGCCGCCGGTGCCGGCGCGCTCACGGGCGCGACATGCGGGGCGGAGGGCGGAGCGGCCGCCGGAGCGTCGGCCTCCACGGGAGGCAGGCCGGCGCGAGCCCTCTGCTCCTCGGGAGTGGCGTACTCGCCGTACTGCGGACGTTCAGCGCTCATGAGTCCATCCTCAGCGGGTGCGTCCACCGAGCGCGCGCTCGTCGCGCTGACCCGTGGCATCCTGCCGCAGTTCCTTGGGAAGCGAGAAGATCAGGTCTTCCTCAGCCGTTCGCACCTCGTCGACATCCCGGTACCCGGCGCCGCTCAGGGCGTCCAGCACCTCGCGGACCAGCACCTCGGGCACGGAGGCCCCGCTGGTCACGCCCACGGTGCGCACGCCGTCGAGCCATTCCTGCTGCACCTCGTCGGCGTAGTCCACGCGGTAGGCGGCCTTGGCACCGTACTCGAGCGCGACCTCGACGAGCCGCACGCTGTTGGAGGAGTTCGCCGAGCCCACCACGATCACCAGATCCGCTTCGGCAGCGACCTTCTTGATCGCCACCTGACGGTTCTGCGTGGCGTAGCAGATGTCGTCGGACGGCGGGTTGTGCAGGTCGGGAAAACGCTCGCGCAGTCGGTGCACCGTCTCCATCGTCTCGTCGACGGACAGCGTCGTCTGCGACAGCCAGACCACCTTCGAGGGGTCGCGCACCTGCACCGTGTCAGCCTCGTCGGGCGAGTTCACGATCGTGACGTGATCGGGCGCCTCCCCTGCAGTGCCCTCGACCTCTTCGTGCCCTTCATGGCCGATGAGCAGGATCTCGAAGTCGTCACGCGCGAAGCGCACCGCCTCACGGTGCACCTTCGTCACGAGCGGGCAGGTCGCGTCGATCGCGTGCAGACCACGATCGGATGCCGCATTGACGACGGCCGGTGAGACGCCGTGCGCGCTGAAGACGACGTGCGCCCCCTCGGGCACCTCGTCGACCTCGTCGACGAACACCGCGCCCTTCTGCTCGAGCTCGGTGACGACGTGGATGTTGTGCACGATCTGCTTGCGCACGTACACGGGGGCTCCGTAGCGCTCCAGCGCCTTCTCCACGGCGATGACAGCGCGGTCGACACCGGCGCAGTAGCCGCGGGGTGCGGCCAGCAGCACGCGCTTGGCGCCGTCGACCGGCACATCCCGCAGCGGGGCGGTTCGGCGGGCACGGGGAACCCGCGGAACGGGCAGCGAGACGGCTGTGGAAGTCACCCCTCGAGTCTACCGATCCCGCCTGTTGAAGGGCCGGGAGCCGGCGGTCCTCACACCCCCGGGTCGGCGGCTCCCGGAGAATGGACGACATGACCGTCTTCCAAGCCGCCGCCGTTCCCGGCGAGCCGCCGCCCGCGGACTCCGTCGCCCCGCGCGAGTCCCGGCCGGACGCTCCGACCTCGATCGCCCGGCTGAACGCCACGATCCGCGACTTCATCGCGCAGTGGGGAACCGTGTGGGTCGAGGGCGAGATCACCTCATGGAACGCGCGCGCCGGCAACGTGTTCGCCCGGCTGAAGGACACCCGCTCCGACGCTCAGATCTCGGTGCGGGTGTGGTCGAGTGTCAGACCCCGAATCCCGGGCGACCTCAAGGTCGGCGACCACGTCGTCGCCGCCGTCAAGGCCGACTACTTCGTCAAGGGCGGAGACTTCAGCTTCATCGTCTCGGCGATGAAGCACGTCGGCCTCGGCGACCAGCTCGAGCGCCTGGAACGGCTGCGCGCCCAACTGCGTCAGGAGGGGCTGTTCGACCCACGGCGCAAGAAGCCGCTGCCGTTCCTGCCGCACTGCATCGGGCTGATCACCGGCGAGCGGTCGGATGCCGAGAAGGACGTGCACCGCAACGCCGAGTTGCGCTGGCCGCAGGTGCGCTTCCGCACCGAGTACGCCGCCGTGCAGGGCGACCGGTGCGTTCCCGAGACCCTCGCTGCGCTCGCGCGGCTGGATGCCGACCCAGACGTCGATGTGATCGTCATCGCCCGTGGCGGCGGCGACCCGCAGACGCTGCTCGGCTTCAGCGACGAGCGGCTCGTGCGCGCGGTGGCCGCGGCATCCACTCCGGTCGTGAGCGCGATCGGTCATGAGAACGACCATCCGCTCCTCGACGAAGTCGCCGACCTGCGCGCCTCGACGCCGACCGATGCCGCCAAGCGCGTCGTCCCGGATGTCGGTGAGCAGCGCGCCCTCATCGCCCAGCTGCGTTCGCGGGCCACGACCCGCGTCACCCAGCGCATCG
>JAPSIX010000182.1 GCA_031178475.1 Microbacterium sp.
GAACGGTCTCGTTGCGGGCGGCATCCGCGATCGACATCTCGCCGGGGAGGCCGTTGTTGGCCAGCCAGGTCGGCAGCATCTCGGGGTCGAGCGTGATCAGGGCCGAGATGAACGGCCGCCGATCGCCCACGACGACCACCTGGCCGACGATCGGGTTCGAGCGGATCGGGTCCTCGAGCACGGCCGGGGCGACGTTCTTGCCCGCGGCTGTGACGATGATCTCCTTCTTGCGACCGGTGATCGTCAGGAAGCCCTCGGCGTCGATGCTGCCGATGTCGCCGGTGCGGAACCAGCCGTCGTGGAACACCTCGGCCGTCGCCTCGGGGTTGTTCCAGTACTCCTTGAAGACGTTGATCCCGCGAACCTCGATCTCGCCGTCCTCCGCCAGGCGGATACCCACCCCGGGAAGCGCGGGGCCCACGGTGCCGATCTTCGACTTGTCGGCGAGGTTGACCGTCGCGGGTGCCGTCGTCTCGGTGAGCCCGTAGCCCTCGAGGATCACGATGCCGAGGCTGTGGAAGAAATGGCCCAGGCGAGGACCGAGCGGAGCAGAGCCCGATACGGCGTACACGACGTTGCCGCCCATGGCGTGGCGCAGCTTCGAGAACACCAGCTTGTCGAAGAGTGCGAACTTGATCTTCATGCCCAGGGGGACCTTGCGGCCCTCCTCGAGCAGCTTGGAGCGCTCGACGGCCACGTCCGCCGCGGCGCGGAAGATCTTGCCCTTGCCGCCGGCCTCGGCCTTCTGCTCGGCCGAGTTGTACACCTTCTCGAACACCCGGGGCACGGCCAGCAGGAAGGTCGGCTTGAACGAGCCGAGCGCCGGCAGCAGCTGCTTCGTGTCGGGCTGATGACCGGTGCGCACACCGGCGTGGATGTTCAGGATCGAGATGAACCGGGCGAACACGTGCGCGGTCGTGATGAACAGCACGGTGGACGCGCCGGGGGTGTTGACGACCGCGCTCAGCGCCTTCGCCGAATTGCGGGTGAGCTCGACGAAGTTGCTGTGCGTGAGCACGCAGCCCTTGGGGCGGCCGGTGGAGCCGGAGGTGTAGATGAGGGTGGCGATGTCTTCGCCGCGAGCGAGGTTGCGCCGGCGCTCGATCTCGGCGTCGTCGACGTCGGTGCCCTGCGCGGTCAGGGCGTCGATCGCGCCGAGGTGCAGCTGCCACACTTCGCGGATGAGCGGCAGGTCGCTGCGCACCTCGTCGACGCGGGCGAAGTGCTCAGGCGACTCGACGATGAGCGCGGTGGCTCCGGAGTCCTCGAGGATCCACTGGATCTGACCGGGCGAGCTGGTCTCGTAGATCGGCACCATCACGGCGCCGGCGTAGAACAGCGCGAAATCGACCAGCGTCCAGTCGTAGGTGGTGCGGGCGAGGAAGCCGATCTTCTCGCCGGGCTGGACTCCTGCGGCGACGAAGCCCTTGGCGAGGGCGATGACCGCGGTCTGGAAATCACGGGCGGAGATGTCGCGCCAGCCGTCGCCCTCCGGTACGGAGAACAGCGTGCGATCAGGGGTCTGCGCGACGCGATCGGCGAGCAGATCGGTGATGTTCGCCTCCGGGTCGGCGGGGACGATCGCGGGGACTTCGAACTGGACCACGGCAGCTCCTTCGGTACCGGACAGGCGGGTTGAGACGAGTCTAGGCCATGGGATTCAGTCGCGCCGAGAATGAAACCGAGTCGCAGGCGGCGCGCGGCTATAGACTGCGTGACGATGTTCTACTGGCTGATGAAGTACGTCGTGATCGGTCCGCTGATCAAGGCCGTCTTCCGACCCTGGGTGGTGGGGCGCGACAACGTGCCGACCAGCGGCGCGGCCATTCTCGCGAGCAATCATCTCTCCTTCGCCGACTCGATCTTCCTGCCCCTCATGATCGACCGTCCGATGTCGTTCCTCGCCAAGAGCGACTACTTCACCGGCCGGGGGCTCAAGGGCTGGGCGACCAGGTTCTTCATGAGCGCCACCGGGCAGATCCCCATCGACCGGTCAGGTGGGAAGGCCTCGGAGGCGTCGCTGAACACCGGGTTGCAGGTGCTCGGGCGCGGCGATCTGCTGGGTATCTACCCCGAGGGCACCCGCAGCCCGGATGGCAAGCTGTACCGCGGACGCACGGGGCTTGCCCGCATGGCGCTCGAGGCGCGGGTCCCCGTCATCCCCGTCGTCATGGTCGACACCGACACCGCCATGCCGATCGGCACCCGCATTCCCCGGGTGATGCGCGTCGGCGTCGTGATCGGCGAACCGCTGGACTTCTCTCGGTACGAGGGCATGGAGAACGACCGCTACATTCTCCGCTCCGTCACCGACGAGATCATGGTCGCGCTGCAGCGGCTGGGTGCACAGGAATACGAGGACGTCTACGCCTCGACGGTCAAGGACCGACTGCCGGTGCCGTCCTCGCGCCGCCGCTGAACGGACCGCGCGCCCCTGTCGTCACAGG
Source organism: Microbacterium sp. (assembly GCA_031178475.1). Classification (GTDB taxonomy): domain Bacteria; phylum Actinomycetota; class Actinomycetes; order Actinomycetales; family Microbacteriaceae; genus Microbacterium. The sequence continues at coordinate 2,448 of JAPSIX010000182.1, forward strand.
GCGAAGCGACCCGGTATGCGCCCACTAAGCTGAGAGAATGCTTCCCTCGCACCCTGATCTCGACGCGTGGCGGTCCCTTCCCATCAAGCAGCAGCCGCAGTGGCCGGACGCCGATCGGGTCGCCGAGGTGTCTGGGCAGATCTCCGTGCTGCCGCCGCTGGTCTTCGCCGGTGAGGTCGACAACCTCCGCGACCGCCTCGCCCGCGCGGCATCCGGCAATGCCTTCCTGCTTCAGGGAGGCGACTGCGCCGAGACGTTCGCCGGCGCGACCGCCGAGCAGATCCGCAACCGGATCAAGACCGTGCTGCAGATGGCCGTCGTGCTCACCTACGGTGCGTCGATGCCGGTGGTGAAGATGGGCCGCATGGCGGGGCAGTTCGCCAAGCCGCGCTCCAGTGACACCGAGACCCGCGGAGATGTGACCCTCCCGGCCTACCGGGGCGACATCGTCAACGGCTACGACTTCACCGAGGGATCGCGCCAGGCCGACCCTGGTCGCCTGCTGCAGGGGTACCACACGGCGGCGTCGACGCTGAACCTCATCCGCGCGTTCACGCAGGGTGGCTTCGCGGACTTGCGCGAGGTGCACTCGTGGAACAAGGGATTCGCGCAGAACCCGGCCAACCAGCGCTACGAGCGCATGGCCGCCGAGATCGACCGCGCCATCAAGTTCATGGAGGCCGCCGGCGCCGACTTCGACGAGCTCAAGCGCGTCGAGTTCTACACCGGTCACGAAGGTCTGCTGATGGACTACGAGCGGCCGATGACGCGCATCGACTCCCGCACCGGCACGCCGTACAACACCTCGGCGCACTTCCTCTGGATCGGCGAGCGCACCCGTGAGCTCGACGGCGCGCACGTCGACTACTTCTCGAAGATCCGCAACCCCATCGGCGTCAAGCTCGGTCCGACCACCACGCCCGACACGGCCCTCGCGCTGATCGACAAGCTCGACCCCGAGCGCGAGCCGGGGCGACTCACCTTCATCACCCGCATGGGCGCCGGCAAGATCCGCGACGCCCTTCCGCCGCTGCTCGCAGCGGTGCAGGATGCCGGTGCGCGGCCGCTCTGGGTCACCGACCCCATGCACGGCAACGGCATCACCACGCCGACCGGCTACAAGACCCGCCGGTTCGACGACGTCGTGGACGAGGTCCGCGGGTTCTTCGAGGCGCACCGTGCCGTGGGCACCTTCCCCGGCGGCATCCACGTCGAGCTCACCGGCGACGACGTCACCGAGTGCCTCGGTGGCTCGGAGCAGATCGACGAGGCCGGTCTCGCGACCCGCTACGAGAGCCTGTGCGACCCGCGCCTGAACCACATGCAGTCCCTCGAGCTCGCCTTCCTCGTCGCCGAGGAACTGGAGCGGCGCTAGCCGCTCCGATTCCAGGTCGCCCGGTTCCGTCCGGGCGAGCGCGGTCATTGAGCGCGCCCGCGCGCCAGCGATAAGCGCAGCGGATGCCGGA
>JAPSIX010000183.1 GCA_031178475.1 Microbacterium sp.
TCGCGCCATAGGCTGGAGTCGTGACTGCGTACGTCTCGGCCTTCGACCTCTTCTCCATCGGAGTAGGGCCGTCGAGCTCCCACACCGTCGGGCCGATGCGGGCCGGCCTCGATTTCGCCGCACGGCTCGGGGCCACCGGCATCCTCGACCGGGTCGCGCGCGTCACCTGCGATCTCTACGGTTCCCTCGGCGCCACCGGGCTCGGACACGGCACACCGGATGCGGTCGTCGCGGGCCTGCAGGGGCTGGAGCCGGAGACGTGCGACCCCGACGACGTGCGCCACGCCTGGACGGCCTGGCCGGAAGGACGGCTACTGCTGCTCGGCGGCATCCATCCGATCGCGTTCGCGAAAGACGACATCCAGCTGGTGCCGCGCACGCGCCTGCCCGGGCACCCGAACGCGATGACGCTGAGAGCGAGGGATGCCGGTGGCGCCGCGCTTGGGGAGGAGACCTACTACTCGATCGGCGGCGGATTCATCCGCCGGGACGGCGAGGAGACCCAGGTAGCGAAGGGGCGCATGCCCTACCCGTACGATGACGCGGCGTCGCTGCTGGAGCTCTGCGACGAGCACGGCCTGTCGATCGCCGAGCTCGCCCGCATGAACGAGATGGCGTACCGGAACGAGGCGGAGATCGCCGCAGGGCTGGATGCCATCTGGGACGCCATGGCCTCGTGCGTGGACGCCGGCTTGCACGCCGAGGGCACGCTGCCCGGCATCCTGAAAGTGAAGCGCCGCGCGTCCGACATCCGCGCGCAGCTCGAGGCTGCCGAGACCGAAGGGCACCGCGAGCTGCCGGGGGAGTGGCTCGGCGCGTTCGCGCTCGCCGTGAACGAGGAGAACGCCGCGGGCGGGCGAGTCGTCACGGCTCCCACGAACGGTGCGGCCGGCATCCTGCCCGCCGTGGCGATGTACTGGTGGCGGTTCCTCGCCGACTCCGGTCTGGGTGCGGGGAACGCGGTCACCCCGTACGGGGAGCTCGTCGGCAGCGCACTGCTCGGGTTCAGCGGCGCAGCGGCGGACGTGGACGACGCCGGTGGGTCCCTGAGCTTGTCGAAGGGCCCGGACGAGATCGCCGAGGCGAATCGGCGGCGCGGCATCCGGCGGTTCCTGCTCACCGCGACCGCGCTCGGGTCGCTGTTCAAGGCGAACGCGTCGATCTCGGGTGCCGAGGGCGGATGCCAGGCCGAGGTCGGCTCCGCGTGCGCGATGGCCGCCGGCGGGTTGACCGCGGTGATGGGCGGCACGAACCGGCAGATCGAGAACGCCGCCGAGATCGCCATGGAGCATCACCTCGGCCTCACCTGCGACCCGATCGGCGGGCTCGTGCAGATTCCGTGCATCGAGCGAAACGCGATCGCCGCGTCGACGGCCGTGACCGCGGCACGTCTCGCCCTGCGCGGCGACGGACGCCACTATGTCTCGCTGGATGCTGTGGTGGAGACCATGCGGCAGACCGGACTGGACATGTCGACCAAGTACAAGGAGACCAGCGAGGGCGGTCTCGCGGTCAACGTCATCGAGTGCTGACGCGGGCCGCCGCTCAACCTCGCAGATCTGCACTGTCTCGCATCGATCCCGGTGTTCCGGTGCGGAGTTGTGCAGATCTGCGGAGTTGCGCCGACGAGGTGGTCGAAGCTCAGTCGTCCGCCGTCTCGGCGAGTGCGGTGCCGATGCCCCGTCCGACGGCCTGACCCTGCATGATCGCGGCCAGGTCGATGCCGGTGGCTGCGCTCACGCTGTCGAAGACCGAGCGCATGGCGACGGCGCTGTCGCCGCCGACCACGCTGGAAGCGCCGTCCTCGCCGGCGCTTCCGATGATCGACACGTTGCCGATCGTCGAGTAGCCCTTCGAGAACTCCGCCATGATCGACGGCAGCACCTCGAGCACGCGCTGCGACAGGAAGGCCTCCTGGTTCGAGGCGATCGCCTTCGCTTCCGCCTCGACGGCTGCGGCGCGGGCCTCACCCTCGGCGCGGATGGCGTCGGCTTCGGCGTTCGCGCGCAGCCGGCGGGCTTCGGATTCGGCCTCGGCCAGGGCTCGCAGCGCATTCGCCTCACCGGTGGCCTTCGCCTCGGCGGCGGCGGCCTCTCCGGCAGCGCGTGCACGGTCGGCCTGAGCCTGCTGCTCGGCGATGCGGGTGCGTGCCTCGGCCTGCTTGACCTGCTCGATGGCCGCCGCCTCGGCGGATTTCTCGCGGGTGAAGAGCTCGGCCTGGGCGCGGGTCTCGGCCTCGTAGCGCTGCGCGTCCGCGACACGCTTCACATCGGCATCCAGCTGCGCCTGCTTGTTCTCGGCCTGCTGCTGAAGAACCGCCTGCTCGGCCTGGGCGCGGGCGAGGTGCTCGGCCTGCTCGGCTTCGGCACGTGCACGGCCGATGCCGGCATTCGCGTTCGCCGTGTTGGTGTCGAGCGCAGTCTGCTCGACGAGGTTCGCCTCTTGGTTGGCGATGTTCTTCTGGTTGATCGCACGGTCGGCGTTGGTCTGCGAGATCTCGGCGGCCTGACGCTTCGCCTGGATCTCGGGAGCGCCCAGCGACTGGATGTAGCCGACCTTGTCGGTGATGCCCTTGATCTGGAACGAATCGAGGATGAGGCCCTGCTCAGCGAGCTCCTGCGAGACGTCGGCGGCGATCTGGTCGGAGAACTTCTTGCGCTCGCGCATCAGCTCGACGACCGACAGGGTCGCCACGATGCCGCGGAGGGCGCCCTCGAGCTGCTCGGTGGTGAACTGCTCGATGGCCTTGTCCTGCGAGGCGAAGCGCTCGGCGGCTCGGCGGACATACAGCGGGTCGGAGCCGATCTTGACGATCGCGACGCCGTCGACGTTGAGGGTCACGCTGTCGAGCGACTGCGCTTCGGCGTTCAGCGACACCTGGCGTGAGCGCAGCGAGATGATCTCGTGACGCTGCGTGATCGGGTTGACCAGCGACTTGCCGTTGACGATCACGGTGACCGGCGACTCCGACATCTCGGAGCTGGTGGTGCCGTCGGCGGAGACGACCGCGCGCTGCACCTTCTGCTTGCGTCCCGAGATGACCAGTGCCTCGTCGGCACGGGCGACCTTGATCCAGCTGCGCGCGAACAGCAGCATGATCAGTGCGACGACGACCGCCGCCAGCACGGCGATTCCGATGATGACCAGGATGCCGATGACTCCTGCGATCTCCATTGATGACCTCCCTCTCCGCCCCCCGAGGCGGTCCGGGATCCACCCTGCCAGATAACCCCTGTCGGCGGTGGCGCCGTGAGCTCGTCGGGGGTTCGGAGGGCTATTGCCGGCGCAGCTTCTCGGTGAGCTCGAGGAGGGTCCGCAGCTCATCGTCGGTCAGGCGCGACATGTGCTCCGCGATCGAGCGTCCGTGGACGGTGGCGACCTGCCGGAAGGCGCGCGCTCCGGCATCCGTCGCGGTGATCACCGCCCCGCGCCCGTCCTGCGGGTCAGAGGCCTTCGTGACCAGCCCCCGCGCCACCATCCGATCGACCAGCCGCGACACGCTCGGCTGGCTGATGAGCATGTTCGAAGTGATGTCGCGCAGACGCGCGGCCATGCCAGGGGCGCGGGTGACGGTCAGCAGCACGTCGTACTCCGCCTCGGTGACGGTGGACTGGTCGAAGTCGGACGACATGGCCGTCATCAGCTCATGCTGCGCGCGGAACAGACTCTCCCACGCTTCGAGGGCGAGCTGGCGATCGGTCATGCAGAACAGCGTACTGGCGGCCGGCGACGTCGAGGACGAGCGGATGCCGACGCAGTGAGGGCCGGTCGGAGAGGCATCCGACCGGCCCTTGTCCCTTGCACCAAGAGTGTCCTGCAATCACATGCGGTGGATGCCACAGCAAACATTCACCGTGGAATCACCATATAACGGCGAGGTAACGAATGCAACGGTTTGGTCACGAAGATTTT
>JAPSIX010000184.1 GCA_031178475.1 Microbacterium sp.
AGGTTGTCGATGGCGACGGCACCCTGCCCGCGCAGCCACGCCTCGATGTAGCGGATCGCCACCGAGACGTTGTCGCGCACACCCTGGGCGGTGATCGGCCGGCCGATGTGCAGGTCGATCAGCTGCTCGGCGCGCACCTCGACGTCGTCGCGCTGCCGCTCGAGCTGATGTGGACGCTCACCCAGCACGGCGTTGAACTCCGCCTGCGCGGCCGGGATCAGATCGGGGTGCGCCACCCAGGTGCCGTCGAACCCATCGCCTGCCTCGCGCTTCTTGTCGGCGGCGACCTTCTCCAGCGCCCGGGCGGTGACCTCCGGGTCGCGGCGGTTCGGGATGAACGCGCTCATGCCGCCGATCGCGTACGCCCCGCGCTTGTGGCAGGTCTTCACGAGCAGCTCGGTGTACGCCCGCATGAATGGCACGGTCATCGTCACCTCGCTGCGGTCGGGGAGCACGAACCGGGCGCCGCGCCCGCGGTAGTTCTTGATGATGGAGAAGATGTAGTCCCATCGGCCGGCGTTGAGGCCGGCGCAGTGGTCGCGCAGCTCGAAGAGGATCTCCTCCATCTCGAGCGCGGCGGGGAGCGTCTCGATCAGGACGGTCGCCCGGACGGTGCCGTGCGCGATTCCGACGTACTCCTCGCTGAACGAGAAGATGTCGTCCCACAGCCGCGCCTCCTCACTGGATTCGAGCTTGGGCAGGTAGAAGTACGGTCCGCGTCCGGAGTCGATCAGCGCCTGCGCGTTGTGGAAGAAGTAGAGGCCGAAATCGACCAGTGAGCCGGATGCCGCCATGGTGCGACCTGTGCGGTCGGTGAACTCCAGGTGCTTCTCCACCAGGTGCCAGCCGCGGGGGCGCATGACGATCGTCGGCGTGCGCTCAGCGGTGACACGGTACTCCTTGCCGTCGGGGCTGGTGTACGTCAGCTCGCCGCGAATGGCGTCGCGCAGCGACAGCTGACCGCCGATCACGTTCTGCCAGGTGGGGCTGGTGGCATCCTCCTGGTCGGCGAGCCACACCCGCGCGCCGGAGTTCAGCGCGTTGATGGTCATCTTCGGGTCGGTGGGGCCGGTGATCTCGACCCGCCGGTCCTCGAGGCCTGGGCCGGCGCCGGCGACCCGCCAGTCGGGGTCTTCGCGGATGTGCGCGGTGTCGTCGCGGAACCGCGGGTCGTGGCCGTTGCCGATCTCGAAGCGCCGACGCATGCGGTCGGCGAGCCGGTCGTGCCGCCGGCTGGCGAACCGATGGTGCAGTTCGGTCAGGAAGGCGAGCGCCTCGGGGGTGAGGATCTCGTCGAACCGGTCGCGCATCGGCCCGGTGACGGTGATCGTCGGCCCGAGCGTCGTGGTGGGGATGGTGGTGGTCATGATCGTGGTCCTTTCGGAGTGCGAGGTGTCACAGAAGATGGAGGTGTCACAGAAGATGCGGATGGGCGGCGGATGTCGTCGCACGTTCTGTGACACGCGAACGAGGTGTGTCACAGAAGACGCGGGTCGGTGGCGGAGTCGCCCGCGACTTCTGTGACATGGCCGAGGTTGCGCTCGCGCGGCGCGAGCGGGGCCGGTTCAGTGGAACTGAGCCGTCTCGGTGGAGCCGGCGAGGGCGAGGGTGGCGCTGTCGGGGTTGAGCGCGGTGGAGATGACGTCGAAGTAGCCGGTGCCCGCTTCGCGCTGGTGGCGCGTGGCGGTGTATCCGGATGCCTCGGCCGCGAACTCGGCTTCCTGCAGCTCGACGTAGGCGCTCATGGCGCGTTCGGCGTAGCCGCGGGCGAGGTCGAACATGGAGTAGTTCAGGGCGTGGAAGCCGGCCAGGGTGATGAACTGGAACCGGTAGCCCAGGTCGGCCAGCTCCTGCTGGAAAGTCGCGATCTCGGCATCCGAGAGGTGTCGTTTCCAGTTGAAGCTGGGGGAGCAGTTGTAGGCGAGCAGTTTGCCGGGGAACTGGGCGTGGATCGCGTTCGCGAACTCGCGCGCCAGCGCGATGTCGGGCTCTCCGGTCTCCACCCACAGCAGGTCGGCGTACGGCGCGAAGGCCAGGCCGCGGCTGATGACGGACTCGATGCCGGGGCGGATGCGGTAGAAGCCTTCACTGGTGCGCTCGCCGGTGGTGAAGGCGCGGTCGCGTTCGTCGACGTCGCTGGTGAGCAAGTCGGCCGCGAGCGCGTCGGTGCGGGCGATGATCACTGTCGGCACCCCGGCTACGTCGGCGGCGAGGCGCGCGGCGTTGAGGGTGCGGATGTGCTGCTGGGTGGGCACGAGCACCTTGCCGCCGAGGTGGCCGCACTTCTTCTCGCTGGCCAGCTGGTCCTCCCAGTGGATGCCGGCAGCACCGGCCTGGATGAGCGATTGCGCCAGTTCGTAGGCGTTCAGCGGCCCGCCGAAGCCGGCCTCGGCGTCGGCGACGATGGGTGCGAGCCAGTCGCGGGTGATCTCGCCCTCGGCATGCTCCAACTGGTCCTGCCGCAGCAGTGCGTTGTTGATGCGGCGGACGACGGCGGGCACCGAGTTGGCCGGGTACAGCGACTGGTCCGGGTAGGTCTGACCGGCGAGGTTGCCGTCGGCGGCGACCTGCCACCCGGAAAGGTAGATGGCCTTGAGTCCGGCGCGCACCTGCTGCACGGCCTGCCCGCCGGTGTAGGCACCGAGTGCGCGGATGCTGTCCTCGGTCTGCAGCAGGTTCCACAGGTTCTCGGCGCCCCGGCGCGCGAGGGTGTTCTCCTCGCGTACCGAGCCGCGGATGCGGATGACGTCCTCAGCGGAGTAGGTCCGCTCGACACCGTCCCATCGGGGCTCAGCGTCCCAGCTCTCCTGCAGGTCGGCTGCGGTCTGCGTCTGGTCTCCGGCGCGAAGCCCGGCGGGTCGAGGTGCGGTGTTCGTCATTGATCTCTCCTCCGTGTGGTGCCCCCGCCGCTGCAGTGCCGGGAGGGCTTGGAACCACTTTCCGTGAAGTCCCGGTATTCGGATGGCCAGATCGACTAAGAAGTTTGTTCAGATTTCTGTTTTTGTGACACACTCAGCGCATGTCCACGCTCGCCCAGGCAGAAGAGGCCGACGCTCTCACGATCGGTCGGCGCATCCGGCGGCTCCGCACTGCTCGAGGCATGACCCTCGAGGAGCTCGCCTCGGCCGTCGGTCGAGCGCCCAGTCAGCTGTCGATGTTCGAAACAGGCAAGCGCGAGCCGAAGCTGAGCATGCTGCAGTCGATCGCGCGCGCCCTGGATGCGAGCATCGACGCCCTGCTCGAGAGCGAACCCCTTGATCAGCGCAGCGCCATGGAGATCGCGCTCGAGCGCGCAATGAAGGGGCAGACGTTCCAGGCTCTGGGCATCTCGCCGTTCCGCATCGGCAAGCAGATCCCGTCGGAGGTGCTCGCCGCCATGCTCGCCCTCCATGGCGAGATCGAACGCCTCCGCGACGAGCGTGCCGCCACCCCCGAGGAGGCGCGTCGCGCGAATGTCGAACTGCGGCACCTCATGCGCCGCCAGGACAACTACTTCGCCGACCTGGAGCGGCAGGCATCCGACATCCTCGCCGCCGTGCGGCATCCCGGCGGCCCGCTCACCCAGCGCACCGCATCGGAGATCGCCGCCCACCTCGGCTTTACCCTGCACTACGCCGGCGACCTGCCGCAGAGCACCCGCAGCGTCGCCGATCTCGCGAACGGAAGGCTTTACCTCTCCCGCCAGGTGCAGGCGAAAGGCGACGCGAGAGGCCCTGTGCTGCAGGCGCTGTCCAGCCGCATCCTCGGGCACTCCGAACCCCGCAGCTACGGCGAGTTCCTGCGACAGCGGGTGGAGACGAACTACCTCACCGGGGCGCTGCTCATGCCCGAAGCCCACCTGGTTCCCGTGCTGCAGGATGCCAAGCAGCGGCGCGCGATCTCGATCGAGGATCTCCGCGACGC
>JAPSIX010000185.1 GCA_031178475.1 Microbacterium sp.
GCCATGAGGTCGTCGAGGTCGCTGGGGTCGGCCAGGAAGGTCTCGATCGCGCTGCGCTGGGCGGTGGAGAGGGGGCGCAGCTGGGCGAGGTGGTTGACGAAGACGCGGTAGCCCTTGTCTGTGGGCACCCGTCCCGATGAGGTGTGCGGAGCGACGATCAACTCCTCGTCCTCGAGCTGCGCCATGTCGTTGCGGATGGTCGCCGCCGAGACGCCGAAGGCGTGTCGATCGACGATCGACTTGCTGCCGACCGGCTCGTGGGACTCGACGTAGTCCTGGACGATCGCGCGAAGAACCTGCAGCCCTCTTTCTGTGACCATCATCCCTCCCGCTGGCACTCAGACCCACTGAGTGCCAATTCTACCTGTCCGATGGGCCGATCACTCCGTCAGCGCCCGCACCACGGCATCCGCCAGCAGCCGCCCCCGCAGGGTGAGTCGCACTCGCCGCTCGCGCAGTGCCGGCTGGGGCTGCACGAGTCCGTCAGCGATGAGACCCGCGACGCGGTCGCGGCGCTCCCCCGCAATCGCGTCGATCGGCAGCCCCTCCGCGAGGCGGCTCTGCAGCAGGACGCGCTCGAGGGTGCGCGCCTCGACATCCGGTCGTTCCCGGCCGGCTGCCGGCGACTGGCCGGCGCCGAGGCGCTGCGCATACGCGGCGGGGTGCTTGACGTTCCACCACCGCAGCCCTGCGACGTGGCTGTGGGCCCCGGGGCCGAATCCCCACCAGTCGCTGCCTCGCCAATAGGCGAGGTTGTGGCGGGAGCGGTTGTCGCGCTCGACCGAACCGGTCGAGCGGCGCGCCCAGTTGCTGACCTCGTACCAGTCGAAGCCCGCGCCGGCCAGCCGCTCGTCCGCGAGCTCGTACATGTCGGCCTGCAGGTCATCGTCGGGCGCCGGCACCTCGCCGCGGCGAATCTGCCTGGCGAGCTTGGTGCCGTCCTCGATGATCAGCGCGTACGCCGAGATGTGGTCGGGCGCCAGCGCGAGCGCCGTGTCGAGCGATCGCGCCCAGTCGCTGAGCGTCTCCCCCGGCGCGCCGTAGATGAGGTCGACACTGACATCCATTCCCGCGTCGCGGGCCGCCTCGACCGCCGCGCCCACGTTCTCGGGGCGATGGGTGCGGTCGAGTGCGGCGAGCACGTGAGGGACGGCGGACTGCATCCCGATCGACACGCGCGTGACGCCGGCACCGGCGAGGGTGCGCATGACCTCCGGGGTGACCGTGTCGGGGTTCGCCTCGACAGTCACCTCTGCACGCTCGCGGATGCCGAAAGCCGAGGCGACCGCGTCCAGCATCCTGGCCAGGTCGCCCGCGGGAAGCAGAGTCGGCGTCCCTCCGCCGAAGAACACCGTGTCCAGGGGGCGCAGCCCCCCGGCATCCGTCATCACCCGCGTCGCGAGCTCGATCTCGCCGGTGAGGGTCGCGGCGTAATCCTCCTGACGGGCGCCGCGCAGCTCGCCGGAGGTGTAGGTGTTGAAGTCGCAGTAGCCGCAGCGGACGCGACAGAACGGCACGTGCAGGTAGGCCGAGAAGGGCACGGCCGGGTCGACGGGAAGATCGGCGGGGAGCCGTCCGTCCGGCGGGGCGGGGTCTCCGAGGGGAAGCGGTCCCGCCATCAGACCGGGGTCGCGAACAGCGGTGAGATCGCGCGGAGATAGCGCGCGAAGAGCTCGCGGCGGCGGCGCTTGACGAGCCACGGCAGGCGGTAAAGCATCGCGACCGGCGCGTCGAAGGCGCGGACCGTGAACCAGACCTCGTCGGTGTCCTCTCGCCAGTCCACGTCGAACGACTCCTCACCGCTCACGACCGAACCGCCGACGGTGCCCAGCACGAAGCCGATCCGGCGGCGCTCCTCGGTGACGGAGATGACCCGCAGTTCCGCGTCAGCGCGCATGCCCTTCACTCGGCCGCGCACCTTCAGCGTCGTGCCGGGCGCGACGAACGGTGTGCCCTCGGCGTCGTAGCGCTGCTCGGCAGTCGAGCGGTTCGGGGCGATCGGCGCGCCTTCGGCGTCGAAGCTGACGCCGGTGTAGGCGGGGCCGGATGCCGGGCGCACATCGATCAGTTCGAGGCCTGCTGCGCGCTGCGCCGTCCAGGAGAGGAGCGCGTCACCGGCGGCGCGGAAACGCTCCTCGCCACTGCCGATCCGCCACGACTCCTCGGCGGGGATGCTGCGCTCCGGCGGGTACTGCATGAGATCGGGGGCATGGGTGGCCCCGACCGCGGCGTAGTCCACCGTGCCTTCTCGGAATGTGCCGCGACGCATGAGATCCACCCTACCCAGCCCAAGCTGGACACCGCCCGAAGGTCGTGAGGCCTGTGGGAGCCGGTGCTTGAGGTGGGGCAGAGGTCGTGCGATGGTTGGAGGCCCGTGAGTGCGCTCGTGTCGGTCCTGGCGACGGGCAGTTCAGAAAGTGATGCGTCGATGTGGTTCGATTCCTGGTTTGATTCTGTTCGCGTGATCTCGGTCGGTGCAGCGGCGTACTTCTTCCTCGTGATCACCCTCCGCGTGTCCGGCAAGCGCACGCTCAGTCAGATGAACGCCTTCGACTTCGTCGTCACGGTCGCCCTGGGGTCGACGTTGGCGACGATCCTGCTCAACAAAGATGTGTCGTGGGTGGAGGGGACGACCGCTCTCGCACTCTTGGCCGGACTGCAGTTCCTGGTCGCCTGGCTCTCTGTGAACTGGCGGGGACTCCGACGCGCGGTGACCTCTCAGTCGGTGGTGCTCGTTTCGAACGGAATCATCGACACGAATGCCGTCCGCGCTAGCCGCCTGACCGAATCGCAGGTGATGCAGGCAGTACGCAGCGGCGGGTATGGCGATGTGTCCCTCGTCGGCGCGGTCGTGCTGGAACCCAACGGAACACTGAGCGTCATCGGCAAGGATTCCCTCGGCTCAGGCTCCGCATTGCCGCGCACTGCGTAACCCGACAGGTTCGGGCCGTCGGCGCGAGACTACTTCTTGTCCTTGGCCTCGACATCGCCGGAAAGCGCGGCGATGAACGCCTCCTGCGGCACCTCGACCCGCCCGACCATCTTCATGCGCTTCTTGCCCTCTTTCTGCTTCTCGAGGAGCTTGCGCTTGCGGCTGATGTCACCGCCGTAGCACTTGGCGAGCACGTCCTTGCGGATCGCGCGGATGGTCTCACGGGCGATGATGCGCGCGCCGATGGCGGCCTGAATCGGCACCTCGAACTGCTGGCGGGGAATGAGCTTGCGCAGCCGCTCGGCCATCATCGTGCCGTAGGAGTACGCCTTGTCGCGGTGGACGATCGAGCTGAAGGCGTCGACCTTGTCGCCCTGCAGCAGGATGTCGACCTTCACCAGGTCTGCCTCCTGCTGGCCCGACGGCTCGTAGTCGAGCGAGGCATAGCCCTGCGTCTTCGACTTCAGCTGATCGAAGAAGTCGAAGACGATCTCGCCGAGCGGGATGTTGTAGCGCAGCTCGACCCGTTCCTCGGAGAAGTACTCCATGCCCAGCAGCGATCCGCGTCGCGACTGGCAGAGCTCCATGACCGTGCCGACGTAGTCCTTCGGCAGCAGGATCGCGGCCTTCACCATCGGCTCCGTCACGCTGGCGACCCGGCCGTCCGGGTACTCGCTCGGGTTGGTGACCGTGACCTTCTCGCCCGTGTCGGTCGTGACCTCGTAGATCACGCTCGGCGCGGTGGTGATGAGGTCGAGGCCGAACTCGCGCGAGAGTCGCTCGGTGATGATCTCCAGATGCAGCAGGCCGAGGAAGCCGCAGCGGAAGCCGAAGCCCAGCGCGACCGACGTCTCGGGTTCGTAGACGAGCGACGCGTCCGACAGCTTGAGCTTGTCGAGCGCCTCACGCAGCTCGCCGTAGTCGCTGCCGTCGAGCGGGTACAGGCCCGAGAAGACCATCGGCTT
>JAPSIX010000186.1 GCA_031178475.1 Microbacterium sp.
AGTCCCTGTGCGCTCCAGGAGTGGAACACGTGTGCGCGATCGTCGGCTCGCACCTGCGCCTCGGCGTCCGCAGCGGGCAGGCGATGCGTGATGCCGTGCCGGTCGGTGAACTCTGCCATGTCGTGCTCCTTCGTCATCCGGGTCAGTGGTTGCTGGGAAAGCCCAGGTCGACCTGGGTCGGGGTGTGGTCGGGCCAGCGCGTGGTGACCACCTTCGACCGGGTGTAGAAGTGGACCGACTCCGGCCCGTAGATGTGCGAGTCACCGAAGAGCGAGTTCTTCCATCCGCCGAACGAGAAGGCGCCGACCGGCACCGGAATCGGCACATTCACGCCGACCATGCCCACTTCGATGTCGAACTCGAACTGGCGCGCGGTGCCTCCGTCGCGCGTGAAGATGGCGGTGCCGTTGCCGAAGGCGTTCGCGTTGATGAGGTCGACGGCCTCGGCGTAGGACGCCACGCGCACCACCGCCAGCACGGGGCCGAAGATCTCGTCGTCGTACACCTTCATGCCCGGCCGGACCCCGTCAAGCAGCGAGACGCCGATGAAGAACCCGTCGCCCTCGAATGACTTCCGCGTGCCGTCGACGATCACCGTGGCACCCTCGGCCTCGGCGCCCGCGACGTACGAGGCGACTCGGTCGCGGTGCTCGCGCGTGATCAGCGGGCCCATCTCGTTCGCCGGATCGGTGCCGGGTCCGATGCGCAGCTGCTCGATGCGCGAGCGGATGCCGTCGACGAGGTCGTCGGCGATGTCTCCCACGGCGACCAGCACCGACACCGCCATGCAGCGCTCGCCGGCCGAGCCGTAGGCAGCCGAGACCGCGGCCGCGGCGGCGCCGTCGATGTCGGCATCAGGCATGACGACCATGTGGTTCTTCGCGCCGCCGAGGGCCTGCACCCGCTTTCCGTTCGCGGTGGCGCGACGGTAGACGGACTCCGCGATCGGGGTGGAGCCGACGAAGCTGACAGCGGCGACATCCTTCGAGTCCAGCAGCGCGTCGACGGCCTCCTTGTCCCCGTTCACCACGTTGAGCACACCGTCGGGCAGACCTGCCTCCTGGAAGGCCTTCGCGAGCCAGATCGCGGCGGACGGGTCCTTCTCGCTGGGCTTGAGCACGACGGTGTTTCCGCAGGCGATCGCGCTGGCGACCATCCACAGCGGCACCATGACGGGGAAGTTGAACGGAGTGATGGCGGCGACCACGCCGACCGGCTGCTTGACCGAGTGCACGTCGACACCCCGCGACACCTGCTCGGCGCGTTCACCCTTGAGATGATGCAGAAGTCCGGCCGCGAACTCGACGTTCTCGATGCCGCGCGACACCTCGCCGGCGGCGTCGGAGAGCACCTTGCCGTGCTCGCTCGTGACGATGGCGGCCAGCTCGTCGGTGCGCTCGGCGAGGATCTGACGGAGTCGGAAGAACACGTCAGCGCGCTTGATCAGGCTCGTGGCGCGCCACGCCGGCAGAGCGGACTTCGCCGTGGCGATCGCCTGTTCGACCTCGGCGGCTGATGCCGCGGCGACCTCGCGGTGCACCGCTCCGGTGGCCGGGTCGTAGACGGGCAGCGTGCGGGCGGTCTCACCGGCGTCGGCGCCGCCGACGAAGTGGCGGATGGTGGTCACAGGTTCTCCTCATCGAGTACGTTTCGCGGGGCCGGACACTCTGACCGGCGACGACAGTCTGGGTTGCTCTCCATGTACACCTTCCGCAGCGTCTCGGTCACCGTCCAGGTCGTCCGCATCCCGGCTGTCAGGCGCACGACCGAACCCGGCCCGACCTGTACGGCCGGCAGCGCCGGCTCTTGGAACTCGATCCGCGCTCGTCCGGAGAGCACGATGAACACCTCATCGGTCTCGGTGTCGGCTGCGCTGCCCGGCGTCATCTCCCACACGCCCAGTTCGACGTCGCCGAGCCGCACCAGTTCCCGTGCAGCGGTCGCGGGCGCACCGGAGAGCACGACCGGTGAAGGCAGCGCATCGGGCTCGAGCGCGAGCTCCATGGCATCCACGACCGCTCCGGGAGTCAGACCGATCACGAGTCGAATCCCATGCCGACGGCGTCCAGCGCCTTCAGGAGCAGGTTGCGGCGTCCCTCGCGATGATCGGCCTGATCCATGGAAGCCCGCACGAGGTTGATGCCGATCGACGCTGCAGGCTCGGGAGGGAACGGCAGCGGACGCTCGCGCACCATCTGCAGCCGCGTGCGTTCGGTCTGCTCGCCGGCGAGCTGGTCGAGCATCACGTCGGCGGCGAACCGGGCGGCGCCGACTCCCAGACCGGTGAAGCCTGTGGCGTAGGCGACACGACCGCGCCTGGCGACGCCGAAGAACGCGCAGAACCGGGTCGAGGAGTCGATCGCACCGGCCCAGCGGTGTGTGAAGCGCACGCCCTCCAGTTGGGGGAAGGTGGTGAAGAAGTGCTCTGCGAGCCGGCGGTGGCTGGCAGGGCGGTCCTCGTACTCCGGGCGCACCCTGCCCCCGAAGTGGTAGATCGCGTCGTATCCGCCGAACAGGATGCGGTCGTCAGCGCTCAGCCGGTAGTAGTGGAACTGGTTGGCGCTGTCACTGATGCCCTGCCTGCCGCGCCAGCCGATCGCTGCACGCTGCTGGGCGGTGAGCGGCTCGGTCATCAGCACGTAGTCGTAGACGGGCACCGTCATCAGCCGGTTGCGCTTCAGCAGCGACGGGAACGCGTTGGTGGCGAGCGCGACGGCATCCGCCGCCACCGTCCCGCCGTCCGTGCGCAGCAGCACGGGCCCGCCCGAGCTCGAACCCTCGATCTCGCGCACACGCGTGCCCTCGTGGATCTCCACGCCCAGCTCGGCGGCGACCCGTGCCAGCTCGACGCCGAACTTCGCCGGGTGCAGCATGGCCACGTCCGGGTCCCATGCGCCGCCGAGGAAGGTGGGGGAGTCGACCTCCGCGCGGAGAGCGTCGCCATCGAGGAACCGCGGGTCGTCGCGATACCACTCCACCTGGTGCGGCTCGGTGGCGACGTGCAGTTCGCCCGTGCGCTCGAAGTCGGCGCGGATGCCGTAACGCTCGACCGTCCGCGCGATGTCGTCGAGGTTCTCGCGCCCGAGTTCCTCCAGCCGGTCGATCTCCTCCGGCCATCGACTTGCGCCGTTTTCGTGCCCATGCGTCAGGCTGGCAGCGCAGAATCCGCCGTTGCGGCCGGACGCCGCCCATGCCACCCGGGATGCCTCGAGCAGTACGACCCGTCGCCCCGGGTCGCGCTCCTTCGCCCGGATGGCCGTCCACAGGCCGGTGTAGCCACCGCCGACGATGGCGAGGTCGCAGCGCGAGTCGCCGGACTGCGGCGGGTGCGCGACGCGCTCGACGTCGTCGAGCCAGAACACGGCCGAGACGGTGTCGTTCAGCGCGTGATCGACGACGGACGCCGCAGGCGGGTGCCGCTCGAAGACAGTGGTTCCCATGTCACTCCGATGTGAGGGGGGTGCGAGGCCGGGGGCTCGGCTCAGCGGGTGCCCCAGTTGTAGAGGTCCTTCTGAAGGCCGGCGTAGAGCAGGCTCTCGGTGTGCGTGATGCCGGGGGTCGGTCGGATGCGGGTGGCGATCAGCTCGAGCAGATGCTCGTCGCTCTCGCAGACCGCCTCGGCAAGGATGTCGAACGTTCCGAGGGTGACGACCACATAAGCGAGCTCCGGAATGTCGACCAGGGTGCGGGCGACCTCGCGCGGGTCTCCGGAGGTGCGGATGCCGATCATCGCCATCCGCGAGAAGCCGAGCTGGGTGGGATCCGTCACGGCGACGATCTGGATGGTGCCCGCATCGGTGAGCCGCTGAACCCGCTGGCGCACGGCCGCCTCGCTGAGGCCGACAGCACGCCCGATGTCCGCGTAGGCGCGGCGACCGTCCTCCTGAAGCA
>JAPSIX010000187.1 GCA_031178475.1 Microbacterium sp.
CTGTTCGCGTACGACCCCGCGACCGGGCTGTCGCAGATCAAGGGAACCGTCGGGGGCCGGTACAGCGAGGGAAAGACGTACTGGGCCTACGGCACGGTGACGATCTCCAACGCGGACGGAAGGATCTATGTCACGGCCGGTCACCGGTTCAGCGTGCACGACCCCGAGACTGGCGTGACGACCCGCATCGCCAACGGCCTGCAGTGGAGCGCCGCAGATGAGGATGGCGACCTCTATCTCAGCGCTGGGGCGAACCTGTTCCGCTACAACGTCGAACGAAGTGGTCTCCGTTGCACGGAGACGCTGACCGGCGTCATCGATGAGGGCGTCGTCGTCGAAGCGGGCGACGCCGTCTGTCTCGACGGTGCCAGGGTCAACGACGGCGTGCGCGTCGAGACCGGCGGACTTCTGCTGATGGAAGGTGCGGACATCCGCGGAGGCCTGGTCTCGGACGACGCCGAGGCGATCGAGGTGCGAAACTCGTCGATCCGCGGTGCGGTGTCAGTGTCAGGCACCACCGGGTCGTTCGTCCTGGCCGGGAACGAGGTGCGCGGTTCTGTCTCCTGCAGCGGCAACGGCACCGAACCACAGGATGAGGGCGAGGCGAACCTCGTCTCCGGGACGGTGGGAGGTCAATGCGCCGCTCTCTGATCTGAGCGGACGATGCTGGGCCGGGGCTTCCCCTGCCCGGCATCACCGCGCCTTCTCAGCGCACGGCACGCACTGCGCGGCGAACGGCCGCACCTCCAGGCGCGCGGGCGGGATCGGCTCCCCGCAGGTGGCGCAGATGCCGTAGGTCCCGGCATCCAGTCGTTGGAGAGCCTCGTCCACACGCTGTAGCTCGGCGCTCGCGGCATCCGAAAGCGCCGAGAGGCGCGACCATTCCGACGACAGCGTGACGCCCTCGGGGTCGTGCTCGTCGTCGTCGTTCGACCCCTGCCGGTCGTGGACGAGCTCCGCCAGCGCCGCCGCGGCGGCGTCCGCCCGCGCGGCGGCCGTGGCACGCAGCTCTGTGAGCACGGATCGGAGGTCGGTCATGCCGACACCCTACGCGTCGCCGGCGTCGTGGGGCGCCGTCATCCCTGCCTTGGGCAGCACCGAGGTGCGCGTACGCAGATCGCGGCTGGACGCGCCGACCTCGATCAGGCTGAGACCGTGAACCGCGCTCGCTGCATCCTCTCGTCCCGACTGGAGCGGCCGACGCGCAGCTCGAACTCGCCCGCCTCCACGACGCGGCGCCCGGCGGCATCCACGATGGTGAGCTCGGCGGCGGGAATCTCGATGCGCACCCGCTGTGACTCACCCGGCTCCAGCCGCACCTGACGGAACGCCTTCAGCTCCTGTTCCGCCCAGCTCGCCGAGGTCACCAGGTCGCTCACGTAGGTCTGCACCGTCTCAAGTGCCGGACGCCCGCCGGCATTGCGGATCGTGATCTCCGCCATCACCGCGCCGTCCGGCGGAACGTTGACGGCCTCCAGCGCCAGGTCCTCGTACTCGACCCGGGTGTAGGAGAGTCCCTCGCCGAAGGCCCAGACGGGTTCCTGGGTGAGGTCCGCGTAGCGGTCGCCGTGCTGCCCTCGGATCTGGTTGTAGTAGGTCGGCTGCTGCCCGGCGTGCAGGGCGAACGAGATCGGCAGGCGCCCGGTCGGCTCGATCAGGCCGAGCAGCAGCTCGGCGACGGCCTGTCCGCCCTTCATGCCCGGGTTGGCCGCCCAGATCACGGCGTGGGCGGCGCGGGCGGATGCCGGAAGCACCAGCGGCTTGGAGGCGACGAGCACGACGATGAGCGGCCTCCCGGTCGCCGCCAACGCATCCAGCAGCGCATTCTGACCGCCGATCAGCTCCAGCGTCGCGGTGGATCGGCCCTCGCCGACCAGCTCGATCCGGTCGCCGACGACCGCGACGACGTAGTCGGCCTGTTCGGCCACGGCGACGGCATCCGCGATCATTTCCTCGTCGGGCTCGGCCGGCACGACGATCGGAGGGCGCGGCTGACCGTCATCGAATCGGTCGCCGCGCGGGTCGGGCTGCAGGGTCAGGATGTCGGCGCCCGGCGCGTGTTCGACCTGCCACGCTTCCGGCACATGCTTGCGGATGCCGTCGAGCACGGTCGTGATCATCTCGCGCGGCTGGGCGTCCAGCCAGCCCGCCTGTCCTGAGCCGCCGGCCCAGTCGCCGAGCTGGGTCTGCGCGTCGTCCGCGAGAGGACCGACGACGGCGATGCGTCGGGGACTGGTGTCGCCACCGGAGGCGCGCTGCTCGGCATCCGGGGTGAATCCGCCGGCAAACGGCAGCGTGCCCGACTCGTTCCGCAGCAGCACCAGCGAGCGGCGGGCGACCTCGAGATTGAGCCGCACGTGCGCCGGAGCGCCGATCGCTGTGGCGATCCGCTCCGGGTCGGGACGGCGCGGGTTCTCGAACAGACCCAGTTCGAACTTCAGGCGCAGGATGCGAGCGACGGCCGAGTCGAGGTCAGTCTCGGTGAGCAGCCCGTCGGCGATGGCCCGGAGTGCGCCGTCGAAGAAGCCCGGCGTCGTCATCACCATGTCGTTGCCCGCTTTCACCGCGGCCGCGGCGGCGTGCGCATGGTCGGGCTGGACCTTCTGCTCCCAGACCATCCGGCCCACGTTGTCCCAGTCGGTGATGAGCGTGCCGGTGTAGTCCCATTCCCCGCGCAGCACGTCGTTCAGCAGCCAGTCGTTCACGGTGATCGGCACGCCGTCGATGGTCTGATAGCCGAGCATGAAGGTGCCGCATCCCTCCCTGGCCACCCGCTCGAACGGCGGAAGGAACCACGAGCGCAGCTTGCGTTGTGAGATGTCGGCCTCGCTGGCGTCTCGGCCGCCCTGAGTCTCGGAGTAGCCGGCGAAGTGCTTCGCCGTCGCGAGAATCGCCGTCTCGTCGGTGAGCCCTTCGCCCTGGTATCCGCGTACCATCGCCGAGGCGAGCTCGCCGATCAGGAACGGGTCCTCGCCGAACGTCTCGCCTACGCGCCCCCACCGCAGGTCGCGGGCGATGCACAGTACGGGCGAGAACGTCCAGTGCACTCCGGTCGCGGCGACCTCCACGGCGGTGGCGCGCGCAACCCTCTCGACCAGGTCGGCGTCCCAGGACGCCGCCATCCCGAGCTGCGTCGGATAGATCGTCGCGCCCTCCCAGAACGAGTGACCGTGGATACAATCCTCGCCGACCAGAAGCGGGATGCGCAGTCGGGTCTGCGTCGTCAGCTCCTGGGCGCGGACGATGCGCTCGGGCGAGGCGTGCAGGATCGACCCGACGTGCATGCGCAGCACCTGATCTTCGAGGTCGTCGCGCGCGTCGAGCTGCATCATCTGCCCGACCTTCTCCTCGACGCTCATTCGGGCGAGGAGGTCGGCGATGCGCGCTGAGATCGGCAGTGTGGCGTCTTGGTACGGCGTGGTGTCTGTCACTCGCATCGTTCAGCGCACCTGCACGCGATCGTCGACCGGTGCCTGCTTCGCCGCGGGCACCCGTGGGGCATCGATGAGCGCTTCGATGGGCATCAGCGCCGCACCCAGCGCGACGGTGTCGCCGCCGAACGACGCGGCGACCAGCTCGAACTGGGAACCAGCCCGGTCGAGGCTGCTGCGGCGGGTGGCGGCCGCGATGCGGTCGGCGTGGCGCTCCATCAGACGGATCCCCACCCAGCCGCCGAGCACGATCCGCTCGGGGTTGATCAGGTTCACGATGCTCCCGAGCGCCGCGCCCAGCGCCTCGATGCCCTCGTCGAGGACGCGCGCGGCTGCCGGATCGGAGTCGGCGGCGTCGAGGAGCGCGCCCAGCGCCTGCCATCCGGTGCCCTCGAACTCGCCGCCTGTCTCACGCCAGGCGGCGAGCAGCGCGTCCGC
>JAPSIX010000188.1 GCA_031178475.1 Microbacterium sp.
ACGCCCACCATGGGCGGGGTCATCTTCATCACCGGCACGATCGTGGGCTATTTCACGGGCGTGCTCTTCGGCGGCACGACTCCCGCGCTGTCGGCGATGCTCGTGCTCTGGCTCATGGTCGGCTTCGGAGCCGTCGGATTCATCGACGACTACATGAAGGTGCGCAGCCAGCGCAGTCTCGGCCTCTCCGGCTGGCGCAAGATCGTCGGCCAGCTGCTGGTGCTCATCCCGTTCGGCATCGTGGCACTGAACTTTCCCAACCGGCTCGGCCAGTACCCGGCCAGCGGGTACGTGTCGCTGTTCCGAGACATCCCCTGGCTGAATCTGTTCGCCTTCGGGGCGGTGCTGGGCTGGATCCTGTACCTGATCTGGATCTCGATCATCGGCGTGGCGACCTCGAACAGCGTCAACCTCACCGACGGGCTCGACGGACTCGCGGCGGGAGCCGGGGTCTTCGTCGTCGGGGCCTACAGCCTCATCGCCTTCTGGCAGTTCCAGCAGTCGTGCGTCGGCACCGACACGGCCCTCGCGGGCTGCTACGAGGTGCGGGAGCCGCTGAACCTCGCCACCGTGGCGGCCGCGTTCGCCGGCGGACTGGTCGGGTTCCTGTGGTGGAACGCCCCCAAGGCGAAGGTGTTCATGGGTGACGTCGGATCGATGGCGATCGGCGGTGTCGTCACCGCCATGGCCATCCTCACCCGCACCGAACTGCTGCTTTTCGTCATCGCCGGCATCTTCGTCATCTCGTCCGGCTCGGTCATCCTGCAGCGGCTGTACTTCAAGATCACCCGCGGCAGACGCCTGTTCCTGATGAGTCCGTTCCACCATCACCTCGAGATGCGCGGATGGCAGGAGGTAACCATCGTGGTGCGGCTGTGGATCATCGCGGGGCTCCTCGCGGTTTCCGCCGTCGGCCTGTTCTACGTCGACTGGCTGAGGCTGACAGAGGGATGACCGAGAACAGACTGGATTCGCTGACCAGCTGGCACGCCGACTGGTCGGGGCTGCGGGTCGCCGTGCTCGGGCTGTCCGTGACCGGATTCTCGGCAGCCGACACACTCACCGAGCTGGGCGCCGAAGTGCTCGTGCTCTCCGAGGACGCCTCCGAGGAGTACGCCCGGCTGGTCCCCGTCATCGGAGCCCGGCTCGACCTCGGCCCGCTCGACCCCGTGCCGGCGTCGCTGATCGACTTCGACCCGGATGTCGTGCTCGCCTCGCCGGGCTTCGCTCCGGCGCACCCGGCGATCCGCTGGGCCCAGGAGAACGAGGTGGCGCTCTGGGGAGATGTCGAACTCGCCTGGCGGGTGCGGGACAAAGTCACCCGTGCCGACGGAACCCCTGCCGACTGGGTGCTGATCACCGGCACCAACGGCAAGACGACGACCACGCAGCTGACGGCATCGCTGCTGGCCGAGGGCGGGCTGAAGGCGGCCCCGTGCGGGAACATCGGCGTGCCGGTGCTCGACGCCGTCCGTGACCCGGCCGGCTTCGACGTGCTCGTCGTCGAGCTCTCCAGTCACCAGCTCTGGTACATCGGGCAGGCAGATATCGCCGGCCAGATCGTCCCGCACGCGTCCGTCTGCCTCAACCTCGCCGACGACCACCTCATCTGGCACGGCTCTGCTCGTGCGTACCGCGACGCGAAGGCCGTGGTGTACCGGAACACCAGGGTGGCGTGCGTCTACAACAAGTCGGACGCCGCCACCATGGAGATGGTCGAGGAGGCCGATGTCGTCGAGGGGGCCCGTGCCATCGGGTTCGACCTCGGCACGCCGGGGCCGAGCGATCTCGGTCTCGTCGACGGCCTCGTCGTCGACCGCGCGTTCCTCGACGATCGCCGCACCAAGGCGCTCGAACTGACGACCCTCGATGAGCTGCGCGCGGCAGGGCTCGGAGCTCCGCACATCGTGCAGAACGTCCTCGCAGCATCCGCGCTGGCGCGCTCGCTCGACGTGAAGCCCGAAGCCATCCACGATGCTCTGCAGACGTTCCGCCTGGACGCGCACCGCATCCAGGTGATCGCCGAGCACGACGGCATCCGGTGGGTCGACGACTCCAAGGCGACCAACCCGCATGCCGCGGCCTCTTCACTGCGGGCCCACCCGGGCGCGGTCTGGGTAGTGGGCGGCGATCTGAAGGGCGTCGACCTGTCGGAGCTCGTCGCGAACGACGGCGGCAGCGCCCGGGCGGCGATCGTCATCGGCGTGGAACGGGAACCGGTGCTCGATGCATTCCGGCGACACGCGCCGCACGTGCCCGTCTTCGAGGTCATCGCTGGTGACACTGGAGAGGTCATGGACCGTGTCGTGGAACTGGCGACCGAGATCGTCGATGGTGAGGGGACGGTGCTGCTGGCCCCCGCCGCGGCGTCGTTCGACCAGTTCAGGAGCTACGCGGACCGCGGAGAGCGCTTCGCCCAGGCGGTGCGCGCATGGATCGAGCGGGGGAGCGCTGATGACGCAGACGGCTCACCCGCGGCGCACTGACAGCGGCGGCCTCGCCGCCCGCGTCTGGCTCGGCCGACTGTTCGTCTCACCCTCGACCGAGTTCGTCCTCATCGTCTCGACAGCGACGCTGCTGACCATCTTCGGACTGGTCATGGTGCTCTCCGCGACCAGTGCGAACCCGACCGCTCCGTTCGAGGGTGCGCTGAAGCAGGGGATGTTCGCCGCCGTCGGCATCCCGCTCATGCTGCTCGTGAGCCGCCTGCCGCTGGTGTTCTTCCGACGGATCGCCTGGGTGGCGCTCATCGGTGCCGTCGCCCTTCAGCTGCTCGTGTTCGTGCCCGGCCTCGGCGTCTCCTCCTACGGCAACCAGAACTGGATCAACGTCGCCGGGGTGCAGCTGCAGCCGTCCGAGTTCTTGAAGCTGGCGCTGGCGATCTGGATCGCGATGGTGCTGCTGCGCAAGCAGGCTCGGCTGGGCATCTGGCACCACGTCTTCATCCCCGTCGTGCCGGTCTCGGCCCTCGCCATCGGCACCGTGATCGCGGGCGGCGACCTGGGCACGGCCATGGTGCTCGTGCTCGTCGTGCTCGGCTGCCTGTTCTTCTCTGGTGTGAAGCTGCGGCTGTTCATCCTGCCGCTGCTGATCGGCTCGGCCGCCGTCGCGGGATACGCGCTGTCGAGCGAGAATCGCATGAATCGCATCATCGCGGCCTTCAACCCCGACGACTGCGACTACTTCCGGGAGTGCTATCAGTCGACACACGGCATCTGGGGCATGGCGAACGGCGGGTTCTTCGGGGTGGGGCTGGGGAATTCGCAGGAGAAGTACGGTTGGCTGCCGGCCGCAGCCAACGACTACATCTTCGCCATCGTCGGCGAGGAGCTCGGGCTGATCGGCTGCGTGCTCGTGCTCGGGCTGTTCGGATGCTTCGCCGTCGGCGCCTTCCACATCATCCGCAAGACCGACGACCCGTTCGTCCGCGTCGCCACCGGCGGCATCGTCGTGTGGATCATCGGCCAGGCCCTCATCAACATCGGGGTCGTGCTGCGCGTCTTCCCGGTGCTCGGGGTGCCGCTGCCCTTCATGTCGCAGGGCGGCACCGCGCTGCTCTCGGTGCTGCTGGCGACCGGCGTGCTGCTCGCCTTCGCGCGCACGATCCCGGCATCCGAAAAGGGTAAGGTCGCGAGGTGAGTACCTACCTCCTGGCCGGCGGAGGCACCGCCGGCCACGTGAACCCCCTGCTCGCCGTGGCTGATCTGCTGCGCGAACGCGACGGCGACAGCGTTCTCGTCCTCGGCACCAAGGAGGGTCTCGAGGCCCGTCTCGTGCCCGAGCGCGGCTACCAGCTGCTCACCGTCGACAAGGTGCCGTTCCCGCGGCGTCCGGATCGTGCCGCGCTG
>JAPSIX010000189.1 GCA_031178475.1 Microbacterium sp.
GCGCCGCAGGCGCCCGTGCATCTGCTGGTCATCCCGAAGACGGAGCAGTATCGCGACGTCACCGAACTCGCCGCCGGCGACCCCGCCCTGCTCGCCGAGATGGTGGCCGTGGCGAAGGACCTCGCCGCGCAGCACGCCGGCGGGCAGTTCCGGCTGATCTTCAACACGGGATCCTCCGCAGGGCAGACCGTGTTCCACGTGCACGCCCACCTGCTCGCGGGCGACCTCGACGAGAAGAGCCTCGGTGGCTGACGAATCCTCTGCGCACTTCCCCGCCCAGCCCGAGCACACCGAGCGGATCTACGCCGACGGCGTCGCCATGGTGCAGCTGCTCGGCCCGCAGGACCGGCTGCTGCGGATGCTGGAGAAGCAGCATCCGAACGTGCAGGTGCTCGTGCGCGGCAACGAGATCAATCTGGGCGGGTCCACGACGGACGTCGCCGCGGCGCGCACGCTCGTCGAGGAGCTGATCGAGATGACGCGCTCCGGCGCTGATCTGCTGCCGAGCGACGTCGAGAACTCGGCGCGGATGCTGCGCCGTGATGAGGGGCTGCGCCCCAGTGAGGTGCTCGGCGAAGCCATCCTGTCCACGCGTGGCAAGGTCATCCGCCCCAAGACGCTGGGACAGAAGGAGTACGTCGACGCGATCGAGCAGAACACGGTCGTGTTCGGCATCGGGCCCGCCGGCACCGGCAAGACGTACCTGGCGATGGCGAAGGCCGTCCAGGCGCTGCAGCGCAAAGAGGTGCAGCGGATCATCCTCACCCGCCCGGCCGTCGAGGCCGGCGAGCGGCTGGGATTCCTGCCCGGATCGCTGACCGACAAGATCGACCCGTATCTGCGCCCGCTGTACGACGCGCTGAACGAGATGATGGACCCCGAGATCGTGCCCCGGCTGATGACCACCGGAACGATCGAGGTCGCCCCGCTGGCGTACATGCGCGGTCGCACCCTGAACGACTCGTTCGTCGTGCTCGACGAGGCGCAGAACACCACTCCCGAGCAGATGAAGATGTTCCTCACCCGCCTCGGGTTCGGCACCAAGATGGTGGTCACCGGCGACATCACCCAGGTCGACCTGCCCCAGGGGGCGTCGGGGCTGCGCCTGGTGACGCGCGTGCTGAACGACATCGACGACATCCACTTCGCCCGCCTCACGAGCGACGACGTCGTGCGGCACTCTCTCGTCGGACGCATCGTCGATGCGTACAGCGAGTACGACGAGCAGCGGATGGCCGCCCGGATGGAGCGGGAGCAGGCGCATGAGTTCGCCAACCGCGCCGAGCGCCGGGCGGGTCTGCGTCAGAGCTCCCACGACCGGAAGCCGAGACGAGGGCTGAAATGATCGAGATCAACAACGAATCCGCGGTCCAGATCGACGAGACGGTGCTGCAGCGTCTCACCGAGTACAACCTCGCTCAGCTGCACGTCAGCCCCGACGCCGAGGTTGCGATCGTGCTCGTCGACGAGGGAGCGATGGAGTCGCTGCACGTGCAGTGGATGGACGAGCCCGGTCCCACCGACGTGCTGAGCTTCCCGATGGACGAATTGCGTCCCGGCACCGCTGACCGGCCGACCGCGCCCGGGCTGCTGGGCGATATCGTGCTGTGCCCGCAGGTCGCCGAGACGCAGGCGGCGGCAGCAGGCCACTCGCTGATGGACGAGCTGGTCCTGCTCACCACCCACGGGCTGCTGCACCTGCTCGGGTTCGACCACGCTGAACCCGAGGAGGAGCGTGAGATGTTCGGTCTGCAGCGGGAGCTGATCGCAGGGTTCGCCCGCGACGAACGGCGCCGATGACCCCGGCGATACTGCTCGCGGCGGCCGTGCTGCTGGTCGCCTTCGGCGGTCTGATGGCGGCGGTGGACGCCGCATTCTCGGTGAGCTCGCGCTCCGATCTGGAGGAGATGGCATCCGCCGGTCGTGGAGTGCCTGCTCTGCACCGCATCGCCGACGACCCCGATCCGCACGTCAACGCCGTCGCCTTCATGCGTGTGCTCGCCGAGACGACCGCTGCGGTGCTGGTCACCGTGGCCTTCTCGTTTCTCATGCCGAACATCTGGTGGGCCATGCTGGCCGCGGCCGTGCTGATGACCGGCATCACCTTCGTGCTGGTCGGTTCCAGCCCGCGCTCGTTCGGCCGGCTGCACGCCGACCGGCTGCTGCGCCTGTGGGCGCCCACCGTGCGCGGCGTGCGCATCCTGCTCGGGCCGCTCGCGCAGGCGCTCGTGCGCGCCGGCCAGCGGGTCACCCCGGGAACCGGGCGCAGCAGCTTCGCGTCCGAGGAGCAGCTGCTGAGCATGGTCGACGAGGCGGCGTCCAACGACCTGATCGAAGAGGACGACCGCGACCTCATTCACTCGGTGTTCGACTTCACTGACCAGTTCGTGCGCGCCGTGATGGTGCCGCGCACCGAGATGCTCACCGTCGACGCGGCGGCGACGACTACCGAGGCGATGGATCTCTTCCTGCGCAGCGGCGTGTCGCGGATGCCGGTGGTCGACGACGAGGCCGACGACGTCGTGGGCGTGCTGTACCTGAAGGACCTGGTGCAGTTCGCTTACCGCGACGACAGCGCCTGGCGCGGGGCGCTGGTGCGTCCGATCGCCCGGCCCGCGACGTTCGTGCCCGAGTCGATGCGCGCCGAGACGCTGCTGCAGCAGATGAAGCGCGACGCTGTGCACGTGTGCCTGGTGATCGACGAGCACGGCGGTGTATCGGGTCTGGTCACCCTGGAGGATCTCATCGAGGAGCTCGTGGGTGAGATCGCCGACGAGTACGACCGTGGACCCGCCGAGATCGTCGACCTCGGCGACGGACGGTACCGGGTGAGCTCCCGCCTGTCGCTCGAGGACGTCGGCGACCTGTTCGGGCTCGAGCTCGAAGACGACGACGTCGACTCGATCGGCGGTCTGCTCGGCAAGGCGATCGGCCGGGTGCCGCAGCCGGGAGCGACCGCGACGGTCAAGGGACTCGTGCTCACCGGCGGCGCTTCGCGCGGCCGCGGGCGCGGCATCGCGACGGTGTTCGTCGAACGCGCGCCGCAGGATACTGAAGAGGACGATCGTGACGGAGGAGAGCAGGATGACTGAGACCCGCAGCGGGTTCGTGACGTTCGTCGGACGGCCGAACGTGGGCAAGTCGACGCTGACCAATGCGCTGGTGGGGGAGAAGATCGCGATAACCAGCGAGAAGCCCCAGACCACGCGGCGCGCGATCCGCGGCATCCTGAATCGTCCCGACGGCCAGTTGGTGATCGTCGACACCCCCGGCATCCACAAGCCGCGCACCCTGCTCGGCGAGCGACTCAACGACCTCGTGGAGCAGGTCCTCGGCGACGTCGACGTGATCGGCTTCTGCGTTCCGGCCACCGAGAAGGTCGGCCCCGGCGACCGCCGCATCGCGGCGTCGCTGGACGGCTACCCACGCGCGAAGAAGATCGCGATCGTGACGAAGACGGATGCCGCGCAGAAGGACGACATCGTCGAACGGCTCATGGAGGTGGACTCCCTACGGGAGGACTGGGCAGCGGTCATCCCGCTCTCGGCTCTCACCCGCGAACAGTTGGACGTCCTCGCCGACGAGATCGTGCAGCTCCTGCCGGAAGGGCCGCGGCTGTACGACGAGGGCGTGGTCACCGACGAGTCCGACGAGGACCGCATCGCCGAGATGATCCGCGAGGCCGCGCTGGAGGGCGTGCGCGACGAGCTGCCGCACTCCATCGCCGTGGTCATCGACGACATCGCCGAGCGCGAAGACAGCGACCTCACCGACGTGCATGCGTCGATCGTCGTCGAACGCGACAGTCAGAAGGCGATCATCATCGGGCATAAGGGGTCGCG
>JAPSIX010000190.1 GCA_031178475.1 Microbacterium sp.
CGATGATCCGCGCGCTGCGCGCGATGGACGACCGCAACTTCCGCTGGTTCTTCCTCGCCCGTGCGCTGACGATGATCACCGGGTCGATGTCGTCGATCTCGCTCGCGTTCGCCGTGCTCGAGATCGACAACGACCCGGCGAGCCTGTCGTACGTACTGACCGCGTTCACCGTCATGAACGTGGTGTTCGTGCTGTTCGGCGGGGTCGTCGCCGATCGTCTCCCCCGCGCGTTGGTGATCCAGGCCTGCTACGTGCTCGACATCCTCTCGATCGGGACGATCGCGGTGCTGCTGTTCACCGACACCGCGACGATCCCGGCGATGGTCGCCCTCGCGGCGGTCAACGGTGCCTCGACGGCGTTCGTCCTGCCCGCCATGCAGGGGATCATCCCGCAGCTCACCCGGCCCGAGACGCTGCAGCAGGCGAACGCTATGCTGTCGTTCGTCCGCTCGGCGGTCACGATCGGCGGTCCGGTGATCGCCGGCATCCTCGTCACCACTGTCGGCCCCGCGTGGGCCATGGTCGTGCAGACGGTCGGCTGGTCGGTGGCGATCCCGATCCTCGCGCTCGTCAGACTTCCTCCGCCTGCCGGCGACGGGCGCTTCTCGCTCTTCACCGACCTGCGCACCGGCTGGACGGAGTTCCGCAGCCGATCCTGGCTGTGGACCGTCGTGCTGGCTTTTATGATCATGAACGCCATCCATGTCGGCGCTTGGGGAGTCGTCGGACCGTACATCGCGAAGAACGACGACCGGCTGGGGATCGCCGGCTGGGGCTGGGTCATCAGCGCCGAAGGCCTCGGTGTGCTGCTGATGACCCTTGTTCTGATGTGGCTGCCGCTCAGCCGGCCGCTGCGGTTCGGGATGCTGGGGATCGCGATGTTCGCACTTCCGCTGACCGTGCTCGGAGCACACCCCGCCGTCGTCCTGCTGGCGATCGCCGCGTTCGTCGCCGGCGCCGGGGCGGAGGTGTTCTCCACGGGGTGGAACGTCGCCATGATGGAGAACGTCCCCGGCGACAAGCTCTCACGGGTGTCGAGCTACGACATGCTGGGCAGCTTCGTCGTGATGCCGATCGGCACGCTGGTCTACGGCTGGCTGATCACCCGAGCCGACCCGGCGACGGTGCTCGTCACCTCCGCGGTTCTGTACGCCGTGATCGCCCTGGCCACACTGCTGGTGCCCAGCGTGTGGCGGATGGGCCGCGCTCCGGCATCCGCGCTCATTGCCCGTCCATAGCGTGCCGGAGCAGACTGGAGCCATGACCTTCGAGACCCTCCGCGCCCTCGCCGATCGTGCCGCCCTGTTCACCGCCCTGCGCCAAGACCAGCTCCGGGAGGCCACGGCCGGTCTCGGCGAGCACCACTGGGACGTGGACCTTGCGGAGGGCCGCTTCACCTTCACTGCAGAGGATGACGAGACCCGCACCATCGAGGCGGTCCCGCATCTCATCGCGTCGATCGCCCCGGGCCCCCGGTCGCTGATGTGGGCGTGGGCCCTCCCCCAGGGCGACCGCACGGGGACCAGTGAGAAGCTGCGCGCGTACGGCGAGCAGCACGGCATCCCCGAGCTCACCTCGCCCGAGGTGCCGTTCCCCGACGACGCGGGTGATGACATCCAGGACTGGATCGCGCAGCTCGCGCACGCGATCGCCGGGGCGGCGGTGGAGATCACCGGCCTGTCACCGCACTACTCGGCTCCCGCCGGAGGATCACGCGCCGTCCTGCTGCTGGATGCTCCGCTCGAGCCCCTCACGATCGCCGCGGCGGTGCCGGTCATCCCGCGTGTGCTGTCGGAGCTGTCGCTGGGCGACCCGCGCGCCTCGGTGTGGGATCTTGCCCGTCTCGCCGGTTGGCACCTGGAATGGACCGATGAGTCCTTCACTGGAGTGAACGTCACCGACGCGACCGGCGCCGCGACGTTCCGCTTCGATGAGCGGGCCCGCATCGCGGGCATCGAGGGGCGCCTCGGCAGCGACTGAAGAGCGGCGCGCGGCGCCATCCTGCCTTGACAGCGCCGGAAAACGCTTCCAAGGTAAGGGGGAACG
This sequence comes from Microbacterium sp., assembly GCA_031178475.1. GTDB lineage: Bacteria > Actinomycetota > Actinomycetes > Actinomycetales > Microbacteriaceae > Microbacterium. Next base: position 2,047 of record JAPSIX010000190.1, read on the forward strand.
TTTGTAAGCCATACATACCAATGGAGGTCCCCCTTGGCTCTTCCCCCTCGTCTGGTCGCCGCCGCGGCCACCGCGCTCCTGGCGGTGACCCTCGGCGTCGCCCCCTCGGCTGCTGCCGAACCGCCGCCCCTTCCCGTGATCATGCCCACGCCGCAGTCGGTAGAGCGCGTCGGTTCGGCGGTGAATCTCGCTGGTCGCGTGGAGATCATCATCGGTGATGACACCGACGCCGCTGCGCTGCGGCAACTCGAGGAGGCGTTGACGAAGGCGGGAGTCGAGCGGATCGACTCGCGGCGGACGCCCGGTAACGCTCCGGCCCGGTTCGTGCTCGGCAGCGCGGCCCGCGCCGATGTCAAGAAGGCACTGAACGGCACCGACGTCCCCGATGCACCCGAGTCGTACGTCGTGCAGTCCACGCGCGACGGCGCTCCGCAAGGCACGATCGTCCTCGCCGGCAGCGACCCTGCCGGGCAGTACTACGCCGTGCAGTCGTTCCGTCAGACCCTCACGGTCGACGGGGACGCGCGGTCGGCGGCGGGTGTGCGCATCGTGGATTCTCCCGCCATGCCACTGCGTGGCACGATCGAAGGGTTCTACGGCGACCCCTGGACCCACGAGGAGCGCATCGATCAGTTCGCGTTCTACGGCGACATGAAGATGAACACCTACATCTACGCGCCGAAGGATGACCCTTTCCACCGTGAACGGTGGCGCGAGCCCTACCCGGCAGACAAGCTCGACCAGCTCGCAGAGCTGGCCACCGCGGCATCCGCGCATCACGTGCGGTTCACTTTCGCTCTCTCACCGGGAAACACGATCTGCTACTCCAGCGAGAGCGACTTCGATGCGCTGCTGGAGAAGTTCGAGCAGATGTGGGCGGCCGGCGTGCGCGCCTTCAACGTGCCGTTCGACGACATCGACATCAGCCGCTGGAACTGCGACGCTGACCGTGAGGCCTACGGCGAGCCGTCGTCAGCGAAGGCCGGTGCCGCCCAGGCGGCCTGGCTGGACCGCATCCAGCAGGAATTCATCGAGACGCATGCGGGAGCCCACCCGCTGCAGATGGTGCCCACCGAGTACTCCGACCTCGCCGATACGGGCTACAAGCAGGCGCTGCGGACCATGGACGAGGACATCGTCGTGATGTGGACCGGCCCCGACGTCGTGCCGCCCGCGATCACGCTCGAGCAGGCCGACCGGGCTGCCACCGTGTACGGCGGGCGGGTGTTCGTGTGGGACAACTACCCCGTCAACGACTTCTGGCTCACCTCCGGGAGGCTGCTGCTCGCTCCCTATGCCAAGCGCGACCTCGGACTGTCGGAGCACGTCGTCGGCATCGTGGCCAACCCGATGAACCAGGCGGCGGCGAGCAAGATCGCGCTGGTCGGCATGGCGGACTTCACCTGGAACGACCGGGACTACGACGCGGAGCGCACGTGGAAGCGCGCAATGGACTACCTCGCCGATGGCGACGATGCCGCGTCGGACGCCCTCGAAGTGTTCGCCGACCTGTCACGGCTCGCCCCGACGTTCGGTCCGGATCCGTGGCAACCCCAGTCTCCGGCGCTCACCGGACGCATCGACGCGTTCTGGAGCGCGTGGGATACCGACCCCGCCGCGGCCATCGACGCCCTTCGTGCGTACGCACAGCGCATTCAGGCAGCGCCGGCGACGATCCGGGGCGGCGCGGTCGACCGGGGCTTCGTCTCGGATGCTCGCCCGTGGCTGGATGCTACGGAGCTTTGGGGTCAGGGGACGGTCACGCTGCTCGA
>JAPSIX010000191.1 GCA_031178475.1 Microbacterium sp.
GAGGTCGTCGACGGTGTCGCCGTAGTTCATCCGGATCACCGGCAGGGCGTAGCGGTCGGTGCCGGGTGTGACGTAGCCCCACTCGATGGACCGGCCGAGGAGGAAACCGGCCTGCTGAGTGCCCTGCTTCGTGGTGTCGTTGTAATGCCCGAACGGGTACGCGACGACCTCCTTCACGCCGAGGATCCCGGCGGAGGTCTCCAGATCGGCCGCGATCTCGTCTGCGGTCCAGTTCACCATCCGGCCCTTGCCGTTCGCTCCCGCCTCGTGCATGTCGTGAGTGTGCGAACGCTGCAGCACATACGGCGACGGCGTTCCCTGCGTCCGGCTTTCGGTGATCACGAACGACGTGGTGAGCAGCCTGTGCTTGGTCACGACCGGCACGGCGAGCTCGAGCCAGGTGCTGTCGCCGTCGTCGTCGGTGATGATGAGCGAGCGCGGCGGCAGGTGCAGCGTGCCGTCGATGAACGCGCTCAGTTCGTCCCACGTCGGCAGGTAGAACCCCTGCGCGGCGATGTACGCCATGTGCGCCTCGAAGTCGGCGAGATACGCGTAGTTGCCCTTGAGCCAGCCCGCCTCGCCCTCGGGCTTGGTCGTGAACTGGTGGTACATCAGGATCGGCACCCGGGTGCCGGCGGCGGCGCTCTGCTCGGGGGTCGTCCACGCGCCGTGCAGCAGGATCTCCCGCTCTTCGCAGACGACGAGCTGGGAGCCGTTCACGCGGACGGTTTCGTCGAGGGATGCCGCCGCGTCGCGGCTCGGGTACCACCCGGCGAACACCGCCCCTGGCCGCACCGGGATGGGGAGGTCGGCGTACAGCAGTCCCTGCGTCTGAAGCATCGGATCGAGCATGAGTCCATCGCCGGCGAACGACACCGCGCACGCGTGCGGATCGGCTGTCGACGCGAGCAGTTCCTGCGCGGGCGTGAGCGGTGTCGGCGCCGGGGTGGGCGTGACGGATGTCGTGGGTTCGGCGGCAGCGGGCTCCGCGCTCACCAGCGGGGGAATGACGACGAGGGCGGCTGTGACCGCCGCCGCGCTGACGACGACGGCGCCCAGGATGGCGGCGGCGGTGCGTCGCCGGCGGGCGCGCGAAGAGCGGCGCCGCTGTCGGCGCGAGGCAGGCGGGGTCACGGATCGATCCTAGGGATCCGTCCGCCTGACGCCGGTCAGCGGCGTGTCAGGGCCGCTGCTGAGCCATCAACGCCAGCGGGCGGCCCTCGAGATCGACGAAGAACGCCATCCATTCCTGCGTGCCGTCGTCGTGCGTGTGGATGACGTGCGGCTCGTGCGTGAACACGACGCCGCGCTCGCCGAGCGCGTGACGGGCGGCGGACACGTCATCCACCCGGAAGTACAGCACCGACTCGTCGTGCACCGGCCCGTCACCGGCCGACAGGAACAGGCGCGTGCCGCCGCAGTCGAAGAAGCTCAGCGACCCGAACGTGTACAGGTGCGTGAGCCCGAGCACGTCGCGATACCAGGCCTCGGACGCCGCGATGTCGCTGACCGTGCGGGAGACCTGTCCGATCGGGCCCAGTGCGACGGCATCCATGTCAGGACGCTACCACCGCGCCTCTCATCGGTGGCCGGTTCACGGCGTGGGGACGGGCTCGGCGCGTGGAGCGGTGCCGATCTGCAGGAGCGGCGGGGCGCAGCATCCGGCATCCGCTCCGCTCTCGGCGTCGAACGCGCCGGAGCCGCCGCAGACTCCCGTCTCGGGCAGCACGAGCTCGTTGCGCGCGGCGGCCTCGTGGTCGCCGGTGAGGTGCGCGACCACGCTGCGCACCTGCTCATACCCCGTCAGCGCGAGGAAGGTCGGGGCGCGGCCGTAGCTCTTCGCACCGACGATGAAGAAGCCGGGCTCGGGCTGGGCGAGCTGGCGAGCGCCGGTGGCGGCGACCGTGCCGCAGGAGTGGATGTTCGGGTCGATCTCGCGGGCGATCCCGGCGACCGCCTCCAGCGCCGGGTCGAGGTCGATGCGCAACTCGCGGAGGATGCCGGTGTCGGGCCGGAACCCGGTCAGGGCGAACACCCGGGTGACTCCGGCAAGCTCACGGCCGTCGTCGGCGACGACGGACAGGCCCGCGTCCGTGCGGTGGAACTCGGCGATACGGAACCCGGTGACGACGTCGACCAGTCCCTTCTCCAGAGCCCGCCGCGTGCGCACCCCGAGCGCTGCGCGCTGCGGCAGAGCGTCTGCCGCCCCGCCGCCGAACACGGCGTCGGTTCCGGAGCGGCGCAGCACCCAGGTGACGCGCGTCCCCGGCGTACGCCGGGCGAGGTCGGCGAGTCGCAGCACCGCGTGCGCGGCGGAGTGCCCGGCGCCGACGACCACGACGTGCTGCCCGGCGTGCGTCGAGACGTCGTCGGGGATGCGGTACGAGATCCGGTCTGCGGCAGAGCGTTCGCCGATGGCGGGCAGCCCGTCGCCGCCCGCGGGATTCGGCGCGCTCCACGTGCCGCTGGCGTCGATGACGGCGGCGGCGTTGATCCGGCGCTCGCGCCCGGTGGAATCCACAGTGCGGACGACGAAGGGCTGCTCTCCACGGCCGTGGTCGATCGTCTTGTCGCGCCCCTGGCGTGAGACCGCGGTGACGGTGGTGTCGTACCGTACGCGCGAGCCGAGGGTGCGGGCCAGCGGCTCGAGGTAGTCGCGGATCCACTCGCCGCCGGTGGGGTACCCGGTGAGAGGCGCGACCCATCCGGACGGCTCGAGCAGTCGCCTCGACGCGGTGTCGATCAGCTCCGGCCAGGCGGAGAACAGTCGTACATGGGCCCACTCCGCCACCGCTGCCGCCGGACCGCTCCCGCGTTCCAGCACAAGGGGTTCCCTGCCGCGCTCGAGAAGGTGTGCGGCGGCGGCCAGGCCCTGCGGGCCCGCGCCGATCACGACGACGGGAAGATCGGACATCGCTGCTCCTCATATCGATGGATATCAATACGTCGAGCGTGGTGCATCTATTGAAGTTTGTCAATATGTGGGAGGATGCGGGTATGAATCTTCCCGTCACGATCGACGCCGGCTGCTGCGCAAGCCCGTGCGACGCCGGCGTGCCGGCGGGGGAAGCAGAGCGCATTGCCCGCGTCTTCAAGGCGCTCGGCGACCCGACCCGCGTGCGTTTGCTCTCGCTCATCGCCGCCGGCGAGCGGGGCGAGGCCTGCATCTGCGACCTGACCGCACCCGTCGGCCTGTCGCAGGGAACCGTCTCGCATCACATGAAGCTGCTCGCCGACGCCGGGCTGGTCACCCGCGAACAGCGTGGTCGCTGGGCGTACTACGCGCTCACCGACGGCGCGCTGGACGCCACCGCCGAGACGGTGCGCGCGCTGATCGCACCCGCACCGACGCATTCCCAGCCAGGCGTGATACGGTGAGAACACCCTCCCGATCGGAGGCGTTGAAAATTCTCACCTCGGCCCGCGACTGGTAACGCGTCGTGTGCGGCCCCGATACCGATCCACTCTTCGCGCTCGATGCGCTTACGGATCCATCCCCCATTCCTCCCACACGTGCCCATCGGACAAATCGGTGCGGCGCCCTAGGTCGTGTAAAACGGCCGGATTAACAGAAAGAAGAAACACATGGCCACTGGCACTGTGAAATGGTTCAACTCCGAAAAGGGCTTCGGCTTCATCGCTCCCGATGACGGTTCCGACGACCTGTTCGCCCACTTCTCGGCGATCACCGGGTCGGGCTTCAAGGAGCTGACCGAGAACCAGAAGGTCGAGTTCGACCCCGAGCGTGGCCCCAAGGGCATGCAGGCAGCGAACATCCGCGCGCTCTGAGCGCAGCGCACTGCGACTCGAACCGG
>JAPSIX010000192.1 GCA_031178475.1 Microbacterium sp.
CATGGCCCGAGTGCTGATCGTCGGTGGATTCCTGGCCGCCGTGTTCTGGATCTTCAGCATCGTCGACTGCGCCGTGCAGCCGGCGACGCGGCACCGTGGCGTGTCCAAGGGGATCTGGGTGGCCATCGTCGTGCTGATCCCCGTGATCGGCGGCATCCTCTGGTTCACGCTGGGCCGGCGCCGCCGGACCGACGACGGCGGCTCGCAGCTGGTGGCACCCGACGACGATCCCCAGTTCCTCCGCGGTATCGGCCGTAACGAGCAGGACGAGCGGATTCGCCGGCTGGAGGAGGAACTCGCCCGGCTCGAGGACGACACCGACGGCTCGGATCCTCGGTCGTGACGCAGTCCCCGGCGAGCGACCAAGCCGCCGTACTGCTCTCGGAGCTCGTCGCCAACGGCGTCCGCGACCTCGTTCTCGCACCCGGTTCGCGCTCCCAGGCGCTCGCCCTCGCCGCGACCGCGCTCGCCCGTCAGGGACTGCTGCGAGTGCACGTGCGGATCGACGAGCGTGTGGCCGGCTTCACCGCCATCGGGATCGCGCGGGAGACGCGCGTGCCTGTGGCCGTCGTCTGCACCTCGGGCACCGCTGTCGGCAACCTTCTCCCCGCCGTGATGGAGGCATTCCACGCCGGCGTCCCCCTCCTGCTGCTCACCGCCGACCGGCCGCCGGAACTCCGCGGAGTAGGCGCCAACCAGGCGACCGTGCAACCGGGGATGTTCCGATCGTTCGTGCGCATGGAGGTCGACGCCCAGACCCCGGGCCCTTCACTTCGTCTCGCTGACGCTCGCTCAGTACAAGCGACGAGCTCAGGGACCCAAGAGGGCGGCTCAGGGACCCCAGAGGGGAGTTGGACCGGACTCGGCGTCCAGGCGGTCCGGGCGGCGCTGGGGCTCGACGGACACGGCATCCCCGGCGTCGCCGGCCCTGTCCACCTGAACCTTCCGATGCGCGAGCCGCTCTCCGCGGCATCCGACATCACGGCCGAACCCGGTCCGGCGCCGCAGCCGGCCAGCCCCGCCCCGACGACGCTCGAGCGCGGCCCGCGCACCGTCGTGATCGCCGGAGCCGACGCCGGAGCGGATGCCGAGGCGCTGTCGTACGACGGCGGATGGCCGCTCATCGCGGAGATCGTCAGCGGCGCGCGGTACGGCCGACTCATCGTGCACGGGTACCGACAGCTGCTGCGGGACGAAACGCTCGGCGGACGCATCGAGCGCGTCATCGTCTTCGGGCACCCCACTCTCAGCCGTGAGGTGGCCGCCCTGCTCGGCCGAGCCGACGTCGAGGTGATCGCGGTCCGCGCCGGGGGAGAGGCGCTGAACCTCAACGGCCGCACGCGGGCGATCGCCGCCGCATCGGTCGTACCGGGTGCGCCCGACCGTGAATGGCTGGGCGGGTGGATGGCCGCCTCGGCGACGGCATCCGTCGATCTCGCCCCACCCGCGCCCGATCACGACGGGTTGTACTCGAGCGACAAGGCCGCTCGGCTGGATGCCGTCCGCGCCGAGCTCGAGGCGGTGCGCCAGCCCATCGATCGCGCGCTGCTCGCCGACGCCCTGTGGCGGGCGACCTGGCCCCACGATCGGCTGGTGTTCGGCTCGTCCCGCTTGGTCCGCGTCGCCGACCAGGTGCTAGGCGGCAAGAAGGTGCCCGTCCACGCCAATCGCGGACTCGCCGGGATCGACGGCACCATCGCCACCGCCGTCGGCATCGCGTTGGCCAGCCAGGCCGACGGCGCTCCCGGCGTCACACGGGTGCTGCTCGGCGACCTCACGTTCCTGCACGACGTGGGTGCGCTGCTGCTGCCGCACGACGAGCCGTCGCCCCGGGTGCAGGTGGTCGTCGGCAACGACGGCGGCGGGACGATCTTCGACGGCCTCGAGGTCGCGGCATCCGCACCCCGCGACGACCTCGATCGCGTCCTCTACACGCCGCAGCGCGTCGAGCTGCCCCAGCTCGCCGCCGCGTACGGCTGGGAGTTCGCACAGGTGACCACCCGTGCGGCGCTGGATCAGGCGCTCACCGCACCGGTCGCAGGTCCGCAGATCATCGAGGTTCCACTCGAGCGCTGACGCGGGCATGCTGGTCGGATGAACTATCCGGCATGGACTGCGCACCCCGCCGTCACCCTGCGCGCAGGCGCAGGATTCCGCCTCGATGACGTCGACGCCGGCGCGACCCCGGGGTTTCTCGGCGACAAGACGGCGGGCAAGCGTGAGCTGCATGCCCGTCGCGACCGGCTCGGCGACCTGCAGGAGCGGCTGTTCGCGGAAAGCAGGGCTGGCGAGGCCGAAGACGGCGTGCTGCTGGTGCTGCAGGCCATGGACACGGCCGGAAAGGGCGGCATCATCCGGCACGTCGTCGGGGGAGTCGACCCCCAGGGCGTGGAGCTTGCGGCCTTCAAAGCGCCGACGCCCGAGGAACGTGCGCACGACTTCCTGTGGCGGATCGAGAAGCGACTGCCCGAACCCGGGTTCATCGGCGTGTTCGACCGCTCCCACTACGAGGACGTGTTGATCGGCCGCGTGCACGAGCTCGCCGGCGCCGACGAGATCGAGCGCCGGTACGACGCGATCGTCGACTTCGAGCGGAGGGTCACCGCTTCCGGCATCCGGCTGATCAAGGTGATGCTGCACATCTCGCCCGCCGAGCAGAAGAAGCGGCTGATGGAGCGGCTCGAGCGCCCCGACAAGCACTGGAAGTACAACCCGGGCGACGTGGACGAACGGATGCTGTGGCCCGAGTACATGAAGGCCTACCAGATCGCGATCGAGCGGACCTCCACCGAGGACGCGCCCTGGTACGTGGTGCCGGCCGACCACAAATGGTACGCCCGCCTCGCCGTGCAGGAGCTGCTCATCACCGCGCTCGAAGACATCGACCCGCAGTGGCCGACCGCCGACTTCGACGTCGAGGCTGAGAAGCAGCGACTTGCCGCGTCCTGACGCGCGTCAGCCGGCGGGCTTGCGACCGCGATGCAGCGCGACGATCCCGAAGCTCAGGTTGCGGTAGGCGACATCGGTCCAGCCCGCCTCGCGCAGCCAGCCCGCGAGCGTGCGCTGATCGGGCCAGTCCCGGATGGATTCGTTGAGATAGTCGTAGGCCTCGGCGTTCGTGCCGGCGACCCGGGCGATCCTCGGCAGCACCTGGCCGTTGTAGAAGCGGAAGAACGCGCGGAACAGCGCCCCGGGTGGGGTGGAGAACTCGTTGATGACGATGCGTCCGCCCGGTTTCGTGACGCGGTACAGCTCGGCAAGCGCCTTCTTCGGGTCGTGCACGTTGCGCAGACCGTACGACATCGTGACGGCGTCGAATTCGCCGTCGGCGAAGGGCAGGTCGGTCGCATCGGCCTCGACGAAGCTGAGGTTCGGCAGGTGCCCGTGCCGGCGGCGCCCCTCGGCCAGCATCCCCGGCGAGAAGTCGGCGGCGACGACCTCCGCGCCGCTCGCTGCGAGGGAGGCGGAGGAGGATGCCGTCCCCGCGGCGAGATCGAGGATGCGCTCCCCGGGTTTCGGCGCCACCGCCCGCGTGGTCGCGGCGCGCCAGAACGCGTCGTTGCCGAACGTCATCACGGTGTTGGTGCGATCGTATCCGGGCGCCACCTGGTCGAACATGCCGCTCACACGCGACGGGTCCTTGCCGAGGTCGGCGCGGTTCGGCTCAGACGCGGTCATGCTTCGAGTCTAGATCGCGGCGGCCGTCGGATGCCGGGTCGTAGACTCGCCGGGTGAACGCGAACCGCCCCGAACCCGGCACCCCCATGATCTTCCGCTGGCGGAAATGGGACGACTCGCCGCACTGG
>JAPSIX010000193.1 GCA_031178475.1 Microbacterium sp.
CGTCGACCCCGATCTCATCAACGCGGGCAAGGAGACGGTGACGGCGCTGCCGGGTGCCGCCTTCTTCGACTCGGCGACCAGCTTCGGCATGATCCGCGGGGGCAAGATCGACGCCGCCATCCTCGGCGCGATGCAGGTGTCCGCCCGAGGGGATCTGGCGAACTGGATGATCCCCGGCAAGATGGTCAAGGGGCCGGGCGGTGCGATGGATCTCGTGCACGGCGCGGGCCGCGTGATCGTCCTGATGGAGCACGTCGCCAGAGACGGGTCGGCGAAGATCGTGAACGAGTGCTCCCTTCCGCTCACCGGCCGCGGAGTCGTCGACCGGATCATCACCGATCTCGCTGTCATCGACGTCACCGCCGACGGCCTCGTTCTCGTCGAGACCGCCCCCGGCGTCAGCGTCCAGGACGTCATCGACGCCACCGAACCCGATCTCGTCATCTCCGACGCACTGAAGGAGTCCTCATGAGTGACATCGTCATCGTCGCCGCCGCCCGCACTCCGCAGGGACGGTTGAAGGGGCAGCTCGCCCCGTTCACCGCACCGCAGCTCGGCGCCTTCGCCATCCGCGGAGCGCTCGAACAGGCGCACATCGATCCCGGCGAAGTCGACGCGGTGATCATGGGCCAGGTGCTCGCGGCCGGATCGGGGCAGAACGCGGCGCGTCAGGCCGCAGTCGGTGCCGGGATCGGGTGGGACGTGCCGTCCAGCTCGGTCAACAAGGTGTGCCTGTCCGGGCTGACGGCCGTGATCGACGCCGCGCGGATGATCCGCACCGGTGACGCCCTGACCGTCGTCGCCGGCGGCATGGAGTCGATGACCCGCGCCCCCCACCTGATGATGGGCTCGCGCGACGGGTGGACCTACGGCAGCGTCGAGGTGCTCGACCACATGGCGTACGACGGCCTCACCGACGCCTACGATCGCGAGAGCATGGGGTCCTCGACCGAGCGGCACAACGCGCGCTACGAGCTCACCCGTGAGGATCAGGATGCCGTCGCCGCACGCTCCCATCAGCGCGCTGCCGCTGCCACCGACGGGGGCGTCTTCGAGGGCGAGATCGTCCCCGTGGAGGTGCCGCAGCGCAAAGGCGCCCGTCGACAGGCTCAGGGACCCACCATCCTGACGAAGGATGAGGGCATCCGCCCCGGCACCACTGTGGAGTCCCTTGCGGGCCTGCGCCCCGCGTTCGCCGAGGGTGGTTCCATCACCGCGGGCAACGCGTCACAGATCTCCGACGGCGCCGCAGCCGTGGTCGTCACCACGCGCGAGAACGCCGAGGCGAAGGGGTGGGAGGTGTTCGCGGTGATCGGTGCGAACGGGCAGACGGCCGGGCCGGACAACTCGCTCCAGGCCCAGCCCGCGCGCGCGATCGAGCGGGCGATGCACAAGCAGGGGATCACCGCGAACGATCTCGACCTCGTGGAGATCAACGAGGCCTTCGGTGCGGTGGTGCACCGCTCGCAGGTCGAACTCGGTCTCTCCGCCGACGTGGTGAACATCCACGGCGGTGGCATCGCCATCGGGCATCCGATCGGCGCCAGCGGTGCCCGCCTCGTCGTCCACGCGGCTCACGAGCTCGCGCGCCGCGGTGGCGGCACGGCCGCCGTCGGGCTGTGCGGCGGGGGAGGCCAGGGTGAAGCACTGATCCTCACGCTCTGACCCGTATGGCGATCAGCGCTCGGAGGCGATCCGCTCGACCTCCTTGCGGCGCACCTCGCGACCCTTCTTCTTGTCGGGCTTCGGGGCCAGGGGCGAGTCGACGGCGACCGGCAGCCCGCGCTCCTGACGGCGCATGTCGCTCACCGCGCCGATGGCCAGGGCGAGCGTGATCGCCCAGCTGAGCCAGCCGAGCACCGCGCGCCACGTGATGGGCTTGTCACGCGTGCCGCGCAGCAGGGTGAAGCCGGTGCTGATGGCCCCGAACAGTCCGGTGCGGAAGAGGTAGCGCATTCCCCCACGTTAGCCGAGCCCTTGGATGCCGCACAGGTACGTGGGATAGGCTTGACAACCGATCCAGCTGTGTATCTACCGGCCGTCGGCTCCTCGGCGGACAGCGGCGGCACCCGACCCCGCGTCCACGGACGCGCGCGAGCCATGACACAGACACTTTCCACAGATCTGCCCGCCCCCAGCCTGCTGCGCATCGCCGGGCTGCCGTACTTCCTCATCGCGTTCGTCGCGCGACTGCCGTTCGCCATGATGGTGGTCGGCGTGCTGACCCTTGTCGTCACGGCACGCGGGACCCTCGCCCTCGGCGGGCTCACCTCGGCGGCCGTGGGGTTGGGGACCGCGCTGATCGGCCCGTTCCTCGGTGCCGCCGCCGACCGGTTCGGCCAGCGACCGGCGCTCATCGCGGCCGCGGTGCTCAACGCCACGATGCTCGCCGTCTTCGCCATCGTGGTCTACAGCCCGGCGTCTGACACGGTGCTGCTGCTGTCGGCCTTCGGAATCGGCGCGAGCGCGCCGCAGGTGTCGCCGATGTCGCGTTCGCGGCTGGTGACCATCATCGCCGAGCGGATGCCGGAGCGCACCCGCCTGCGCACCACCTCCGCCACCATGTCCTACGAATCGGCCGCGGATGAGATGGTCTTCGTGTTCGGCCCGTTCCTGGTCGGCATCCTCGCCTCGTTCATCGCGCCCTGGGCCCCGATGGCGATCGCATCGGGCCTGACCCTGCTCTTCGTGGGCGCCTTCGCGCTGCATCCGACCGCCCGTCATGTCTCGGCTGCCCGCTCCGCCGACGGCAGCGCTCCTTCGAGCGTCACGGAGCTGTTCCGGCCCTCGCTGCTCGTCGTGGTGACAGGCATCTTCGGGGTCGGGCTCTATTTCGGCGCGACGCTGACGGCGCTGACGTCGTTCATGGCCGACCGCGGCGCTGCGGAGCAGGCGGGGCTGCTGTACGGGGTCATGGGCATCGGCTCGGCGCTGCTCGCCCTCGGCGTGGCCTGGCTCCCCGCCCGGTTCAGCCTGCGAGCGCGATGGCTGGTCTTCGCCCTCACACTCGCCGCAGGCACGGTCATGGTGGTCATGGCAACCACCGTCGTGATGATGTGCGTCGCGCTGGCCGTGGTCGGCATCGGCATCGGCCCCACCCTCGTCTCGCTGTACAGCATCGGCGCCTCACGCAGCCCGCTCGGGCGGTCCGCGACGGTGATGACGATGCTCGGCTCCGGCGTGGTCGTCGGCCAGGCGCTCGCCGCGGCGGTCACCGGCCAGGTCGCCGAACGCTTCGGCACATCACTCGCTCTGTTCATGCCCCTCGCCGCCGCCGGGGTGGTGCTCGTCACCGCCGTCGCGAACTGGTTCCTCACGCCGCCTCTGCGCTCTGAGTAGCCTGGAGACACCGAGCAGAGGAGTCACATGACCGCCGCAGAGTTCGTCGTCGTCGCCAACCGCCTACCCGTGGACCGGGTTCTCACCCCCGACGGCGAGGAGCTGTGGCGCACGTCACCGGGTGGACTCGTGGCTGCTCTGGAACCGATGATGCGCACCGTCAACGGCGCGTGGGTCGGCTGGGCCGGCCAGGCCGATCTCGAACTCGACCCGTTCGACGCGGACGGCATCCACCTCATCCCGATCACGCTTTCCGAGGACGAAGTCTCCGAGTACTACGAGGGCTTCTCGAACGACACGATCTGGCCGCTCTACCACGACGTGATCGCACCCCCGCAGTACCACCGGGAGTGGTGGGAGGCGTACATGGCGGTGAACCAGCGGTTCGCCGAGGCGGCGGCGAACGTCGTCGCCGAGAACGGCACGGTGTGGGTGCACGACTACCAGCTGCAGCTCGC
>JAPSIX010000194.1 GCA_031178475.1 Microbacterium sp.
AACGGAACGACCGCCCGGATGCGACATCCGGGCGGTCGTCTTCGCGTCAGCGCTTGCCGGCGATCTGCCGGCCGACGATCTCGCGCATGATCTCGTTGGTGCCACCGTAGATGCGGTGCACGCGGGCATCGAGGAACGCGCGGGCGATCGGGTATTCGGTGATGTAGCCGTAGCCGCCGTGCAGCTGCACGCCCAGGTCGAGCACTTCCCACTCCCGTTCGGTGGCCCAGAACTTGACCTTCGCGGCCTCTTCGGCGGTCAGCGTGCCGTTCTCATAGGCGATCAGTGCGCGGTCGATGTACGCCCACAGCGCGTCGACCGTGGTGGCCATGTCGGCGATCGTGAAGCGGGTGTTCTGGAAGTCGATGATGCGCTCGCCGAACGCCTCGCGATCTTTCGTGTACGCGATCGTCCAGTCGAGCGCGGCCTGCGCAGCGGCCGCCCCGGCAACGCCGATCGAGAGGCGTTCCAGCGGCAGGTTCATCATGAGCTGGACGAATCCCTGCCCCTCGGTGCCGCCGATCAGGTTCTTCTCGGGCACGAACACGTCGCTGAAAGAGAGCTCGGCGGTGTCGTGGCCCTGGAAGCCCATCTTGTGCAGCTTCTTGCCGTGGTCGAAGCCCTCCATGCCGTTCTCGATCAGCAGCAGGCTGAACGCGTCGGGGCGGTTGCCCTCGCCGGTCTTGACGAAGGTCACCACGAGGTCGGCCGTCTTGCCGGAGGAGATGAACGTCTTCGCGCCGTTGACGAGGTAACCGCCGTCGACCTTCTTCGCCGTCGTCTTGATGCCACGCAGATCGCTGCCGGCACCGGGCTCGGTCATCGCGAGGGCGCCGATCACCTCGCCGGTCGCCATCCGCGGCAGCCAGGTCTCCTTCTGCTCCTGCGTGCCCATGTGCACGAGGTAGGGAACAGCGAGGTCGTCCTGGATGCCGAAGGCCCCGGCCAGCGAGCCCGCGCCGGCGGCGATGATCTCCTCGTTCACGACTGCACGGAAGCGGTAGTCCTGCAGCATCCCCGCGCCACCGAACTCTTCGGGCACGGACAGCCCGATGATGCCCGCCTCGCCCGCGGCGAGCATGGTGGCCCGGTCGATCTCGCCCTCGGCATCCCACTTCTCGCGTGCTTCGTTGCTCACGTAGCGCTTGACGAAATCCTTGACCAGGTCGCGGAAGGCTTCGTGGTCCTCTTCGTAGATGTCGCGTTCCATGGCGTCCTCTCCTCTGCCTCGTCGCACCCGAGATCCTACGGAAGACGCCCTGCCGCGCGGAGCCGTTTGTGAGAATGCGTCCCGCCGATGCTGGCACTGCGTCCCGCGATTGTGGGATGCCGCAATCGGCCGCCCATGCGAAGGATCAGTGCCGGTAGTCGGGCGCCGCGGGCAGCCCGAAGAACGCCTCCAGCGTGCGGTAGCCGCCGTGGTGATACGCGGCGGCCAGTTCTCGCCCGATGTAACGCAGGTGCCACGGCTCCGGCAGGTAGCCGGTCGTCCCCGTCTCGCCCTGCTCGTAACGCACGACGAAGCCGTACTCCCACGCATGCTCGGCCACCCACGCACCCTGCGGGGTGGAGCCGAACTCGTCCAGGCCCCCGCAGCGCGGCGAGCAGGCGATCACGTCGACGGCCAGCCCGGTCTGGTGCTCACTGTGTCCGGGGCGGGCTGACCCGGCATCCGCACCGGACTGCCCTTGCTCGCGCACGTGCAAGGCATAGGTGGTCTGCTGCAACCGGTACGAGCGATAGCCGTTGTTCACGCCGATGGCACCGACGCCGGCCGCCCGTGCGGCATCGGCCATCTCACCCAGAGCAGTGACGGCATCCTCTACCAGGCCTGTCGACGGAGATGTAGCGGCCAGGCCGATCCGACCGAGCGACGCCGGCGCGTAGTCGGTGGGTGCGAGGGGGCGCAGCTTGTTGACCACCACCCAGAGCCGTTGCGGATCGTCGAGTGCGATGCACGGCGCGTTGCCGACCACGACGGCCGCGCGGAACTGCTCCCCTCCGCCGAACGCCGCGACAGTCGCCTCGTCGTCACCCGCCGCGAGTGACGCCTGCACCTCGGGCAGCGCGCACGGGTTGTGGGCTCTCTCGGCGTCGAGAGCGACGGAAGGCAGCGCCAGAGCCGCGGCGGGTGCGGGGGGCACCGGCACCGGCTTCAACTCACTGCAGAGAGTGAACAACGATGCCAGCGCGGTGACCAGCACGCCGATCGGCGTGGCGATCCGAATAGCGAAGGGCGGACGCCAGGCATGCCGGGGCTGCGTCGCGCTCATCACTCCATTGTCCCCCACCCGCGCCGCGGCCCCGAGTCATCGCAGAAAGATTCGGTTCTGTCGTTGACATAGTCTCGTTTTTTTGTTCGAATTGGGACATGAGATGGCAGGGGCAGACGGTCGACGGCACGGATGCCGACGCCCTGCCCGGTCTCGAGAGCCGCAGCGGACTGGTGAAGTCGGTGACCACGCCCGAGTTCGCCGGAATGACGTTCCATGAGGTGCTCGCGCGCTCGGCGCTCAACCGCGTACCGGGGCCGTCTCGGATGCCGTTCAACTGGACGATCAACCCGTACCGCGGATGCAGTCATGCATGTGTTTACTGCCTGGATCCGAGCACCCTCGTGCTCTGCGCGGACGGGCGGCAGCGTCCGATCAGCGAACTGCAAGTCGGGGCGCAGATCATCGGCACCGAGCGCGAAGGCGCTTATCACCGATACGTCAGAACGACCATCGAAGCAAAATGGTCGACCACGAAGCCCGCGTATCGGGTGACGCTCGCCGATGGGACTGTTTTGATCGCCAGTGGCGACCACCGGTTTCTCACGGACCGTGGCTGGAAGCACGTCGCGGACGCACACCGAGGACAACGCCCCCACCTGACCGTGAACAACCGACTGGCAGGGTCGGGCGCGTTCGCGCCGCTGCCTATCGAGGGAACCGCTGTGAAGTCAGTCGCCGATCTCAGGGTCGTAGCGATTGAGCCGCTTCCCGGCATGCGCGATCTGGTGGACATCACCACCGGAACCGGCGACTTCGTCGCTAACGGTGTCATCAGCCACAACTGCTTCGCTCGCGGAACGCACGAGTACCTCGACCTGGATGGCGGGGCGGATTTCGACTCGCAGGTCGTGGTGAAGACCAACGTCGTCGAGGTGCTGCAAAGAGAGCTGCGCCGCGGATCCTGGCAGCGCGAGACCGTCGCGCTGGGGACGAACACCGACCCGTATCAGCGCGCGGAGGGCCGGTACCGGTTGATGCCGGGGATCATCGGCGCCCTCGCCGACTCCGGCACGCCGATGTCGATCCTGACCAAGGGATCGCTCATCCGCCGCGACATCTCGCTGCTCGTCGAGGCGGCGAAACAGGTGCCCATCGACGTGCAGATGTCGATCGCTATGTACGACGACGCGCTGCAGCACTCCATAGAACCAGGCACCCCGACAACGCAGGCACGGCTCGACACCGTCAGGGCACTCTCGGACGCCGGATTCCGGGTCGGCGTCTTCCTCATGCCTGTTCTCCCCCACATGACCGATTCGATCGCCGCGCTCGATCTCGCACTGCGACGCATCAAGGATGCTGGCGCCGACCATGCCGTCTACGGCGCCCTGCACCTGCGCCCGGGAGTGAAACCGTGGTTCTTCCAGTGGCTGGAGCGGGAACGCCCCGACCTCGTGTCCTCGTATCGCGGGCTCTACCCCGGGATGTCCGCCGAGGCACCGAAGGGCTACAAGCAGTGGCTGGCGAAGCGGGTGCGACCGCTCATCCGCACCCACGGGCTGCAGGCGCAGTCCG
>JAPSIX010000034.1 GCA_031178475.1 Microbacterium sp.
CCTCGTCGAGGACGCGCGCGGCTGCCGGATCGGAGTCGGCGGCGTCGAGGAGCGCGCCCAGCGCCTGCCATCCGGTGCCCTCGAACTCGCCGCCTGTCTCACGCCAGGCGGCGAGCAGCGCGTCCGCTCCGACGTACGCCTCGACGCACCCGCGATCGCCGCACCGGCACGGCGCTCCTCCGAACCGGATCTTGGTGTGACCCCACTCGGTGGCGCTGCTGAACGCTCCTCGGTAGACCTGCCCCGAGGTCACCACGCCGAGGCCGACGCCGCGACCCAGCAGCGCGACGGCCGCGTGGTCGACGCCGCGCGCGGCTCCGTACCAGAGCTCGGCGTTCGCCGCCGTCTTCGCGCCGTTCTCGGCGAACACCGGCACGGTTCCCGCGTACGTCGTCGGGATCTGCCGCGGCTCCCAGCCCAGGCTCTGCGCGTACAGGATCTGAGCCCCGGACGCCGCCGTCTCAACGACACCGGGCAGGCCCAGCCCGATGCCGACGACCCGCGGCCACTTGTCGGGGTGGCGTGCCTGCAGCGCGGCGATCGCGTCGGTCAGGTCGGATTCGATCGTCTCCGGGGATTCTTCGACGCGCCCTCCGCGGAACTCGCGGTCGACCATGTTGAGACCGAGGTCGAAGAGCTCGACCGCGACCCCGCGCTCGCCGACGTCGGCGCCGATGGCGTACGCGCCGTCGTTGCGTGGAGCGATCAGAGAGATCGGCCGACCGCCCCGGGAAGCCACCGAACCGACCTCCTCGACCAGCCCGTCCGCGATCACATCCGACACGATCGTCGCGGCCGAGGCGAACGACAGTCCGCACTCGCGCGCGAGGTCGGCCCTTGTCGTCTCGCGCGCCCGCAGGATGAAACGCAGAGCGGCAGCGCGGTTGCGCTGTCGGACGGACATCACTGTCAGGGACTCGGCGGCGTGTGCGCGTGGCTCACGGAAGGTCATGACGTCACGCTATCGGCCGGTGCCACCGCGAGGCTCCTCACGCGCACGGCAGCAGCCGCCTCAAGCACGAGTTCGCTGCCGTCCCACCCGACGGTGAGGACGTCGGGGTCGTCGGCGTCGACGAGCCAGGATGCCGGTTCCTCCGACAGCTGGAACGACAGGCGCTCTCCTTCACCGAGCCGGATCTCCGGATGCTCGCCGTCGGCGTACGGCTCGCCGAACGTGTGCGCCCAGAGCTCGGCCGGATAGGCCGCCAACTGGGGCGCCGCGTCGGCCTGCACGCCCGCCCAGGCCGGCAGTCGCAGCGACGGACGGGCGAACAGCGCATCGATGACCGCGGTGCGCACCTCGCAGCGCTCCGGCGGCATCCCGTCGAGGAACTGCTCCAGAATGCGCCACGCCTCGTCGGCATCCGGATGCTGATCCGGGTCGGCGATCCGCTCCCAGCCTTCGGGCCGCACGATCGACAGCGGAGATGTCACCGTGTCGAGCTTCTTCCATGGCCAGAGGTTCCAGCCGATCCCGTGGCGTTCGTACAGACGGGTCATCGTGTAGATCCACTCCGGGGTGTTCTCGCCGCCCTCGCCCATGTAGATCGGGGTCTGCAGGGCGTCGCGCAGGTCGAGGAACTCGCGGATGCTGGACTCGTCGGGCGGGCACCAGTAGCGGTGGAACTGCAGCACCTGGTTCTCGTCGAATCGCTGTCGCAACGGGGACGGGTTGGTCGCCCAGTGGCTGCCCTCGTACATGATGAGGTGGGTGTCGTCGATCTCGCGGATCGCGGCGGTGAGGTCGCGGTACAGGGCGACGAGCTCGTCCTCATAGCGGTGCTGCCACTCGTTCGGCAGGGGCTCGTTGAGCAGGTCGTATCCGAGCACGCTCTCGCGGTCGCGGTGACGGCGAGCAAGCTCCCGCCACAGCGCGATCGTCTGCGCGCGGTACGAGTCGTCCATGAACAGCTCGGGGATGCCGTTCGCCGAGTCGTCGATGTTCGTGCCTGTCTGGCCTCCCGGCGCACCGTGCAGATCGAGCAGCGTGCGAAGACCGTGCCGTTCCGCGGCGCCCACTGCCCGGTCGATCAGCTCGAAGCCTTCTTCCACGAATCGGCCGTCGGCGTCGAAGAGGCCGCGGGAGTTGATCGGCAGGCGGACGTGGTCGAACCCGGACGCGGCGATCAGCGCGAAGTCCGCATCGGTGATGAACTCGTCGCGGAAGCGTCGCCAGAACCGCGCGGCTCGCCGCTCGCCGACGAGCTCGGCGATGCGGGCCTCGATCTGACGCGGCGATGCGAACGCGTCGCCGAAGCGCCACATGTACCCCTCGGGCAGGAGCCAGTTGCCGAGGCCGACTCCGCGCAGCGGGATGATGCCGCCGTCGTCGACGAGGTCGGTTCCGGAGGCGCGGACGAAGCCGCGGCGGAAGAGCCTGCTCATGTGAGCTCCTTACTTGAGGCCCGACAGGGCGAAGCCCTGCACGATGTAGCGCTGGAAGACGATGAACACGATGAGGATCGGCACGACCATGAGCGTGGATGCCGCCATCTGCAGCGCCGGGTTCGTCGCGATCTGCTGGTTGAGGAGGGCGATGCCGACCGACAGGGTGTAGAGCCGCTGGTCGCTGGCGATGATCAGCGGCCAGAGGAAGGCGTTCCATCCGGCGATGAACGTCAGAACCACCTGGACCGACAGGATGGGTCCGGACATCGGCAGCACGATCCGGCAGAAGATCCGGAACTCGCCCGCCCCGTCGATGCGCGCGGCCTCGAGCACCTCGGTCGGGATGGTGGTCATGAACTGCCGGAACAGGAACACGCTGAAGCCGGAGACGAGCATGGGCAACGCGATGCCGATGAGCGTGTTCGTCAGGTTCATGCCGTTGAGGATGAGGAAACTCGGGATCATCGTCACCTGGCCGGGGATCATCATGGTCACCAGCACCACGAAGAACAGCGCGTCGCGGCCCGGGAAGCTGAACTTCGCGAAGCCGTATCCCGCCGCCGCCATCAGCAGCAGGCCGCCCATGCAGATCACGACGATGAGCAGGGTGTTGATGAGGTAGGGCCCGAAGTTCAGCTCGGTGAACAGTGTGGCGAAGTACTCGAGCGTCGGCTGCTGCGGAAGCAGCTTCGGCGGATAGCTGACCGACTCGCTGCGCGGCTTCACTGACCCGAGCACCATCCACAGGAACGGGAACGCGGTCAGGATCGCCCCGATCGCGAGAAGCGCCCCGATGACGACGGTGCCCCAGCGGGGACGGCGACGACGCGTGACCGCGCGGGGTTCGTCGGCGATCGGGGGTGCCGGTGCGACGACCTCGGCTTGCGGACGGATGTCAGTCATCGACATGACCACTTCTCCTCACTCGGAGCTGCAGGACGACCACGACGGCGATCACCACGAAGAGCACGACTGAGCCGGCGCTGGCGTACCCGAACTCGCTCGCCGAGAACCCCTTCTGATACAGGAACAGGGAGATCGAGGTGGATGCGCCGAGCGGGCCGCCCTTGGTGAGCACGAACGGTTCGTCGAAGAACTGCAGCCACGCGATCATCGTTGTGATCGCGACGAACACGATCGCGAAGCGCAGCAGCGGGATGACGATCGACACGGTGCGGCGGAAGTCGGAGGCACCGTCGATCGCCGCCGCCTCGAGGTACTCCTTCGGAACGCCCTGGAGGGCGGCGAGGAAGATGATCACGTTCAGGCCGAGTCCGCGCCAGACAGCCACCCAGATGACCGAGAACTTCACAACGACCGGGTCGGACAGCCACTGCACCGGGGGAAGCCCGACGGTGGAGAGCAGGTAGTTGAAGAGGCCGAACTGGGTGTTGAACAGGTAGCCCCACACCAGGGCGATGGCGACGATCGCGGTGATCGCGGGGACGAAGTAGAACGAGCGCAGCACCCGGAAGAAGCGGCTCTGCGAGCGGTTGAGGGCGAGGGCGATCACGAGCGAGAGCACGATCACGGACGGGACGCCGACGGCGGCGAACAGGGCGGTGTTCGCCATCGCCTGCCAGAAGTGGCGGTCGGCGAACAGTTCGGCGTAGTTGCCGAATCCGATGAACGTGACGATCGACCAATCGCCCAGACCGGCGAGGTTCATGTCGGTCAGGCTCACGGCGATGGCGACGAGGATCGGCAGAACGCCGAAGGTGATCAGGAGCAGCATCGCCGGAGCGACGAAGGCGTAGGGGACGACTCTGGTCTTCATGTCCTGGCTCGGTGAGTGGGGGCGGGTGGGAGCGCCGTGGCGCCTCCCACCCGCCCGGATCTGTTACTTCGCGGGGGTTCCCGCGGTGGTGGAGTACAGCGTCTCCAGTGTCGACTCGCGGTCGGCGCCGGTCAGCACGATCGCGTTGAGAGCGTCCAGCAGGGCCTTGCCGGTCTCACCGTCCCAGTTCGGCACGAGGGGGAGAAGCCGGGAGTCGGCGAGCTGCTCGGAGTAGACCGCGACCAGTGGGTCACCCGTGAGCTTCTCGTCTTCGAGCGCGGCCTTGGTGGTGGGCAGCTGCCCGTCGAGTTCGAACCAGGTGACCTGGGTGGCGGGGTCTGCCAGGAAGTCCGCCAGTTCGAGGGCCCCCTCCTGGTTCTTCGCCTTCGCCCAGATGCCGAGGTTCGATCCGGCCAGCAGCGACGTGTTCTCCTCCGCCTCCGGCAGAGGCGCGACGTTCCACTTGCCGTCGAGTTCGGGAGCAGCATCCGCGACGCCGGCGGCCAGGTAAGGCCCGCTCACCAGCATCGGGGTGACCCCCGAGATGAAGCCCTGCGTCTGGTCGAAGTCGCTGTTGGTAGGGACGCTGCCGTCGGCGTAGAGACCGGTGTAGACGTCGACGGCCTTCTCGAACTCGGGGGTGTCGAAGTCGATCTCGCCGTTCTCGTTGACGATCTCGCCACCGTGAGCCCAGGTCATCGCGACCGGGAGCGGGCTGTCCCACTGGGGGATGTAGTAGCCGTACTGGCCGTCGCCACGGGCGGCGAGCTTCTTGGCGGTCTCCCGCAACTCCTCCCAGGTGGCGGGAGGACCGTCGACGCCCGCTTCGGAGAGGATGTCGGTGCGGTAGAACAGCACGCGTGTATCCGACACCCACGGCAGCGACTTCACTTCTCCGCCGACGGCGGTCGCGTCGCCGGCGATGCCGTCAATGAAGTTCGACGCCGCCAGGTTCGGGTAGTCGGCGATGGTCTCCTCGTCGATGGTCAGCAGGGCGCCGCTGTCGGCGAAGGTGCGCAGCTTCGAGAGGCCGATCTGCAGAAGGTCGGGCCCGTCGCCGGAGGCGACCGCCGCGGTGAACTTCTGATCGATCGCGTCCCACGGCACGGCGACGGTCTCGACGTCGATTCCGCTCTCCTTCTCGAACGGGGCGACCAGTTCGTCGAAGTTGGCGGAGCTGTCGCCCATCACCCAGACGGTGACGGAGTCCGGGGCCTCGTCGCTGTCGCCGGTGGCCGGGCCCGACGAGCAGGCGACGAGCCCGCCGCCCAGGGACGCAACCGCCGCGAGGGCGATCCAACGGGTGTTCTTCATTGACGTGTTCCTTTCGGGTTCTTGCGAGTGCACGGAGTGCTCGGGCCGGCACTCAGTAGGAGGAGTGGACGGTCACTTCGTCGACGGTCCACCACTGTGGGGCGCTGCCGGTCTGGGTGATGCGGATGTAGCGGGCCGTGGTCGGTTCGATCGAGATCGGACGCTTCCATCCGTAGGCGATGCCCGTCGCTGCCGCGGACCACGTTGAGCCGTCGAGCGACGTTTCGACCGTGAAGCCCCGGGGGTAGTCCCAGGTCGAGTCGGCCGCCGTCTGCACGGTGACCATCGCGACGGTGTGCGGCGCGCCCATGTCGACGCGCAACCACTCTCCACCGGCCATGGCCTGTCCGCTCCGCCACGAGGATCCGTTCGCGCCGTCGATCGCCATCGCCGGCGAGGAGCCGGACGCCGTCGTCGAAGCCGTGGCAGTCCAGCCGGCGTGGCTGATCGCCACCGGTGCGAAAGTGGGGTTGCCGTCAGCGTACTTCGCGATGGTCGCGATGAAGCGCTCGTTCTTGGTGAAGTTCTCGGTGCCGAAGCGGACGAGCTTCACCTGGAAGGTCGCGGCGTCGTCGCTGTTCACGACCGGCACCGGGTTGCGGTTGTCGTAGTACATGCCCCAGTAGGCGAAGCCGTCTTGCGCGGCGCCGCGCACCTTGTACGCCCAACTCGACCACGACACCTTCGCGGCGTTGAGCCCGGCCATGAACCGCGCCCAGACATCGTCGTTGTAGTAGAGGGAGTACTCGCCGTAGAGGAGGGGTACGCCGGGATCGGCGAGCTTTGCCGCGAGGCCATCCAGCTCGTTGGTCACCAGCTGATTCTGCGCCTTCCAGTCCTTCTGGTTCGGCATGTCGTAGGGGTGCAGTTCGTACACGACGTTGGTCCAGCCGTAGTCGGAGGGTGGCGCGAGCGCGTTCATTCCGAAGAAGGCGCCCAGGAAGATCGTGTGGTCGGGGTCGATCGCGCGGACGGCGTCGTAGAGACGGTCGTAATAGTCGCTCTTCTGGGTGACATCCTCCGCGTCCTCGTTGTAGTCGATGAGCGGCTCGTTGATGAGGTCGTAACCCGCGACACCTGGATGTCCGTTGTACCGGTCCGCGATCTTCTCCCAGATGTCGACGACCCAGTCCTGGTAGGTCGCGTCTCCCCAGAAGCCGTTCGGGTTCGGACCGATCCGCCCGCAGCTGCCCCACGGACATCCACCGCCGGGAACCGTGTGCAGATCGAGCAGGATGTACATGCCACGCGCGTTCGCCTGCTCGATCGCCCAGTCGATCTTCTGCCAGGGGTCGGCCTTCCACGACCCGTCGAGGTTGAGGAAGTGGCTCCAGCCGATGGGCACCCGGATGAAGTTCATGCCGCTCGCCTCGATGTTGTCGAAGTCGGCTGCGGTGATCCAGGTGTCCTGGTGGGTTTCGATGATCGACTGGGCCGTGGCGGTGCCGAAGCGCTCGACGAGCGTGGTGTTGAGGGAGTAGTCATCGTTGTGCAGGCCCGCGGTGAGCTCCCCGATCGACCACCAGCGGTCGGGCGACGAGCCGGTCTGGGTCAGTCGGAAGTAGCGCGCCGCCTGGGCGGGGAAACCGATCGTCGTCGCCTTACGCGTGCCCACGCCTGCAGCCACCGGTGTCCAGCTCGAACCATCGCGCGACAGCTCGAGGGCGTAGCCCCGCGGGAAGTCCTGTTCGCCCGATGAGTGCTTCGCGGTGTCGGTCGTGACGTTGTTCATCGTGACGAGAGCGCCCATGTCGACGGTCACGGTCTGGCCCGGGGCCTGTGCGACGCCGGTGGTCCAGCGGGAGCCCGCGTCCCCGTCGATCATGCTCGACGCAGACTCTCCAACCGAGGCGCTGACCGACCAGCCTCCGCGGTCGATCGCGTTGCCGCTGTAGATCGCGACCTCGGCGACGGACCACCACTGGCTCGCGTTCCCGTTGGATTCGATGCGCAGGTAACGGCCGTTCTTGGCGCCGTTGAAGTCGGCGAGAACCGTGCGACCGGTCCCGTATCCGCTGGAGACCTTGGTCCAGGTGGCGTTGTCCCAGGACACGAAGACGTCCCAGATCCGGGGGTAGTCGTTCGCCGTGGCGGCCCCGGCGTCGAAGAGCACCTTGTCCATGTCGGTGTTCCTGCCCAGATCGATCGTGAGACTCTGACCGGGGGCCTGCGGAGCGCCGCTCTGCCACACGGTGGAGACGTCGCCGTCGAGCGTCATCGCGGGAGCGGTTCCCGTGGCGGTCGAGGACGCCGTGGCCGTGTGCTTGCCGTTGTGGAGCACGGGGTCGCTGAACACGTTGACCTCGTCGACCGACCACCAGGAACCGGCGGAGCCGTTCTGTGTCAGGCGCACGTAGCGGGCGATCTGTGGTGCGAAGCGCACGCTGGTGATCCCATCGGTTCCGGGCTGCGACGCAACGCTGTGCCAGGTCGAGCCGTCGGAGGACGTTTCGACCGTGAGGTCACGCGGGTGGTCGCCCGGGAATGCGGTGTTGCCGATCGACATCCGGTTGAACAGCGTCTTCGCGCCGAGGTCGACGGTCAACTGTTCGCCACCGGCCTGAGGAGCGCCGGTCGTCCATCGCGAGGCGGCCGATCCGTCGAGAGCGCCTGCCGCATCTCCCGCTGAGGCGGTGGCCGACCAGCCGCTGCGGTCGGCGGCGAACTCGCCCAGCGGGGACATCCAGTCCTCCTGGGTGAGCCAGCCCCCGATGTTCGTTCCGCGCAGATTGATGGCCGGTCCGGTGCCGGACTCGGTGCGCAACACGTTTCCATCGGCCTTGATGAAGTCGGATGCCGTGAACTCGGTGTCGTTCGCGATCGCGGCCGGCGTTCCTGTGAGAGCGCCGGCGGCAAGCGCGAGCGACGCGACAGTCGCTGTCAGATGTGCCTTCTTCACGATCCTCCTTGACCGCTTCGGGAGCATTTAGGAACACTCTGCCGAGGGCCGGGAGGATTGTCAATGACTTATTCTAAGTTTTATAAGAAAGGTCTTCAGTCCCTCGGCCAGCGCACCGTGCTCAGCGATCGAGGGGGCAGTTCAGCCGACATCGCCACCTTCCCGTCCGTCACGCGGACGATGCGCGGGGCGTCACCGCCGTGCCACACCAACACGACCGCCCCTCCATCAGGTGTCCGGAAGGCCGTCTGGACGAGCTCGTCGGCCGAGGTCGACTCGAGATGCACGGAACCGGGTGGTACCGCGCGCCCGGCTTGTGCGAGCACGTAGTACTCGGCGTTCCGGGTGAGTGAGCCGTCGTCGGCGATCGTGACGACGCCGGAGCAGGTCTCGCATCCGCCGTGGTGGGGGCCGTGTCGCTCGTCGAGCGCCAGATTGAACGTGATCACCGCCGACGCGCGGTACCGCAGTGCATTCACCAGCATCCGCTCGGACTGCCACGCGAACGTGTCCGCGAACGCCTTCTCGTCGCTGTCGCCGGCGCCGCGCGAGCCCGAGCACTCGGTGACCCAGATCTCGATGTCGCGGAACTGCTCCCACAAGCGCTGCTGACGTGAGGCGTCGCCGTAGTAGCAGTGGTATGCGATGCCGTCGATCCACGGCGCTGCGGAGGTTCGCAGCAGGTCGGCGGGGTACTCGTACGCCGGGTCCTCGCCTTGTGGAGTGGTGGCAGCATCCCCGGGGTGCAGCTCCCAGTTGTGGTCGTAGCCGAAGATGCGCGTTCCCAGGCCTGCCGCTTCGAGTGCCGATCCCAGCCGCTCGATCAGCTTGGCCTGCTGCCACACGGGCATGTCCGTGCCGGGGTAGCCGTGCGGATGCCGGTACTGCGGCTCGTTCTGCACGGTGAGCTCGGTGATCTCGACACCGGCGTCGCGGTACTCCTCGATGAAGCGGACGAAGTACGCGGCGTACGTCTCGTACGCGCGCTCCTCGTCGAGCAGCCGGCCACCCTCGAGGCTGCCGGTCGTCTTCAGCCAGGCCGGCGGACTCCAGGGCGATGCCATCACACGGATGCCGGGATTCACCTGCAGGATCTCCCGCAGCACCGGCAGCATCGCCTCGCGGTCCCGGTCGATGCTGAAGCGGCTCAGCTCCCAGTCGGTCTCTCCGGGCGGGAGGTCATCGAACGTGAACGGTTCCCCGTCGACGAAATCGGAAGCCCCGATCGGGATGCGCAGCACCGAGAGCCTGACCGGACCGTCCGGAGCGAAGAGCTCCTCGATCAGATCGGCGCGGGCGTCATCCGGCATCCCGGCGATAAGACCCGCAGAGGAGTGCGTGAGTGCGGCGCCGAAACCGGCGACCGTCTGGCCAGTGCGATCCGCGTGAACCGTGATGTCGGCATCCGGGGAGTCGGCCTCCGGCATCCGGGTGAGCGGCACCGACTCCTTCCGCAGCTCGCCCTGCGCCGTGCCATCCTGCAGGGCGGCGCTGGTGACCGTCGCGACGGCCGGCGAAGGAGACGGGGAAGGTGAGGGTGTGCGACCCGGCAGAGTCAGGACGAGCGCGATCGTGAGCACGGCGGCCAGGATCAGCGCGATGAGGAGCGCGGGGACGGCCTTTCCTCGCAGAGGGTGCGGTGTCTCGTCGCTCATCGCGTCTCCTTCCTGCGGGAAGCGGGATCGGCGCCGGGGACCGCAGTCCCCGGCGCCGACCCGTGGGTCAGCCCGGCCTCAGCCGGTCTGCACCTTCAGTGCGAAGGACTGTCCGGCGTTGTCAGCATCGCAGCTCTGCTGGATGATGGCGGCGCCGTTCGCGCGGGACCCGTCGTCGACGGCCACACACAGCCCGCTGTTCTGGTTGACGAGCTGGTAGTTGCCGTCACCCACCCGGACCAGTTCGAACTGCTGGCTGGCATCCTTCTTCGCCGCCTTCCCCAGTTCGAGCTGGGCCCCACCGGCATCCGAGGCGCCGGCGACCTGCAGTACGAGCCCGGCGTTGACGTTGGTGATCACGTACGCGTCACTGCCGCCCTTCGCCGCGGTCACCGTCCACTCCGCGTTCGGCAACGGGTTGGGGCACTCCCACTGCTGAACCGGGGTGCCGGGGGTCGTGCCCCAGTCCGCGGCATCCAGGCAGGCGCCCGAGCCCTCGTTCACGATCGCGTAGGTCGCCTTCTTCGACACGCCCGACTGGTTCTCCTTGTCGGAGGACTTCACCGAGACGGTGCCGTCCAGCCGGATGTCGGTCGACGACGACCCGACCATGACCTGGACGTCACCGCGCGGCGTCACCCAGCTGTCGGTGTAGGAGTCCCAGTACGACAGGGAACCGCGGTCCAGTTCGACCGTGACCGTCTCGGACTCGCCGGGCTCCAGAGACACCTTGGTGAAGGCGGCCAGCTGCTTGGGCGCCGTGTTCACGACATCCGTGGGCAGCTCGCCGGCATACACCTGAGCGGCTTCGGCGCCGGCGCGGTCGCCGGTGTTGGTGACAGTGAAGGTCGCGGTGACCGTCGCCTTGCCGGTCGACTTCAGCTTGAGATCCGAATACTCGAACGTGGTGTACGACAGACCGTAACCGAACGGGTACGCGGGCGCGATGTCGAACTCCTCGTACCCGCGGTATCCGACGAAAACGCCTTCGGTGTAGTACGAGTCCAGCCCGATGCCCGGGTACTGCTCCGGAGTGCTGACCGGGGTTCGGTCGGCCGCGGTCGGGAACGTCACCGGAAGCTTGCCGGAGGGGGTGACCTCTCCGAGAAGCAGCCGTGCCAGTGCCGCGCCCTGGTTCTGCCCGCCGTACCACGCCTGCAGGATGGCGGGAACGCCGTCCTCCCACTCCGTCATGACGGTCGGGCCGCCGGTGTTGAGCACGACGATCGTGTTCGGGTTCGCCGCTTTCACGGCGTTGATGAGCGCTTCCTGGCCCGTCGGCAGGCCCAGGTCGGGCTTGTCGCTGCCTTCCGTGGAGTAATCGCGAACCACGACGACGGCGACATCCGACTCGGCAGCCAGTGCCGCGGCATCCTGCGCCTGCGGGTCGACCGCGCCGGCCGGCTTGGTCCAGCCGAGCTTCAGCTGGGCGCCGATGTCGCCGGCCGGGGGTTCGTTGCTGGTGTGCACGACCCGCAGCGCGTACTCCTGCCCGCCGACCAGATCGACCGAAGCGGTGTTGGCCTCCCAGCCTTCCGCGGTCGTGGACACGACCTCGTTGCCGTCCAGAGTGACCGTGGCATCACCGCGGGCACCGATGAACAGCTCGTACGTGCCGCTGACCTCGGGGGTGAGCGTCGCGGTGTACTCCAGCGTCCCCACGCCACGCGGAGGGAGCTTCGGCAACTCCGGCGCCTGAGCGTTCAGGCCGTCGTAGTACAGGAACCCGCCGTTATAGGTGATGTCCTGCGTCTTCGTGGTCATGATCACGTCGCCCGAAGGGTTCTTGACCGTGAGATCGGCACCAGGCGTGCCGTCGGCGGCGGTCAGGTAGTCCGACGGGATCGCGTCGGTTCCGGGCAGCAGCGACGAGGACGTCACGTGGTCGCCGCCTTTGACGTGCTCGACCTCGGCGCCGGGAAGCGCATCGCGCAGCCCCTGCACAGCGGTGATCACGGACGTCGGGTTCACCAGCGAGCTGCCGGCTCCGGCGATGTTCGTGTCGGCGTCGCCGCCGATGACGGCCACCTTCGTCAGATCGCCGGCGTTCAGCGGCAGTACGCCACCCTCGTTCTTCAGCAGCACAGTTCCGGCTTCGGCGATCCGCTGCGAGTCGAGCGCACGAGCCTCGATGTCATAGGGCGCGATGACCGGAGGGTTGTCGAACGCCCCGTACTTGAACATCGTCGTCAGCACGCGCAGCGCTGCAAGGTCGACCACCGACTCGGCGATCTTCCCTTCCTGAACGGCGGTGACCAGCCAGTCGAAGTGCCCGAAGGCCGGCTGCTCCTGATCGAGCCCCGCTTCGATCGACTCGGCACTCTGGGTGGCGCCGTAGTCGCTCATCACCCAGCCGGTGAAGCCGAGCTGCACGCGGAGGATCTCGGTGAGCAGCTCCGAGCTCGAGCATGCGTACACGCTGTTGACCTTGTTGAACGAGCACATCGCTGTCGCCGGGTCGGCCTCGCGGATGCCGATCGCGAACGGGCGGGTGTAGATCTCCTGCAGAGCGCGCTCGCCGATGATCGCGTTGCCGCCGGTGAGGCGGTCGTTCTCCTGGTTGTACACGTTGTAGTGCTTGATGTTGGCCATCACCGAGTGCGCCTGGATGGCGGTGATCTGCGAGGCGGCGATCTTGCCCTGCAGCAGCGGGTCCTCACCATAGCCCTCGAACGCGCGACCTGCCTGCGGATGGCGCGCGATGTCGACCGCGGTGCCGAGAGAGGCGTTGTGGTTCGTCTTGTGCGCGATCTCGCCGATGACATCGCCGAAGGTGGTGGCGGCGGCGGTATCGAAGGTCGCAGCGAGGGCGACCGGTGCGGGCAGCGCGATCGACTTCCTGTCGTTCACGGCCGGGTTGTTGATGCGGACGCCGGCGGGGCCGTCGGCTGCGGTCAGCGCGGGGATCCCGAGCCGTGGGATGCCCTCGTTGTAGAACCCGTACATGTTGTTCTGCTCGCCGGTGAGCATGTCGACCTTCTCTTCGAGGGTCATCTGCACGAGGAGGGCTTTCGCCCGTTCTTCAGGGGTGTCTGCCGCGTTGGCGGTCGTGGGAGCGGATACCGCGAGAGTCGCGATGAGTGCTCCCGTGGCGAGGAGCGCTGCTCTCCGCCGGGTGTAGATCATGTTTCGCATGTCATTTCCTCTTCGTTGAGGTGAATGGGTTCCGACGATCGAGCGACGCGTCGGTGTGTGCGTTCCGAGCGTTCACCGTGCCGCTGAGGGGAGGCGCAGCGTGCCCAGAGTCCCCTCCTTCCTTAATTCAGGCTTTAGAGTAACGGTCGACGGCGGCCTCGCCAAGGGTGGGAGTTGGTAGCGTGGGTGGATACACGCGCGTATCGGAGGGGCGACATGGGTGAGCCGCTCACGATCAGGACGTTGCGCGAGCGCAACCGAGCCGCTGTGTTGCGTCACATCATCACCGCCGGCCGCACCACCCGAGCGCAGATCGCAGGTGTCACTGGGCTGTCTCCCGCGTCGTCGACCAACATCGTCGGAGACCTGATCGCCGAGGGGCTCGTCGCCGAGACCGGGCTGATGGCGTCCCAGGGCGGGCGCCCGACATCAGTCATCCAGCCGGCTGCAGACGGCGCGTACTTCGTTGGCGCGGACTTCGGCGAGCGCGGCGTGACCGCTGAGCTGTTCGATCTCACTATGACGCGGGTGGACCGCGAGTGGTGCGGAGACGGCACACAAGGCTCTGGTGCGGTCGCGGGTCGTCGGATGTCGGCGGCGCTGGCGGCGCTGCGCGAGCGCAATGGCGAACGATGGTCGCGGGTTGCCGGAGTGGGTCTGGGCCTGCCGGGCATCGTAGAGACCTCCCCGGGCGGAGAGCGGACGGTGTTCGCCGAGGCGCTGGGCTGGGATCCTGTGCCCGTGCGCGAGCTGTGCGAGACGGATCTGCCGATCTTCGCCGAGAACGGCGCCAAGACGCTCGCGATGGCCGAGCGCTGGTTCGGCGCCGCACGCGGCATCGACAACGCCACGGTCGTGCTGATCGGCCGCGGAGTCGGCCTCGGCGTGATCACCGGAGGGCGACTGCTGCGCGGGGAGCACAGCAGCGCGTCCGAATGGGGCCATCTGCGCATCGATCCCCGTGGGCCTGTGTGCCGGTGCGGACGCCGCGGATGTGTGGAGGCCGTCCTCGGCTCGCAGGGTGTCCTCGCGCGCTGGGCGGAGCGAGGCGGCCCGGCGTACACCGATGACGCGGCCGGAATCTCTGCCCTGTTCGATGCGGCAGAGGCGGGCGATGCGCTCGCGAGCGCCGTCGTCGACGACCTCATCGCGGATGCCGGGGCGGCTCTCGGTGGCCTGGTCAACCTGTTCAACCCGCAGCGGCTGATCGTCGGGGGATGGCTCGGGATGCTGTGGATGCAGCGATTCGGGCAGCGCATCGACACCGCGGTGCGTGCGGCCGCGCTCACGCGTCCCGGCCGCCAGTACGAACTGGACGTCTGCAGCTTCGGCGAGGACACCGTCGCTCTGGGAGCTGCCGTCATGCCGCTGGAGAGGCTGATCGCGGCTCCGGCACAGGCACTCCTCCCGCGCTCGTCGCGCAGTGTGCGCCGGTGACCGCCCCGCGGCATCCGACGACGTGTTGAGGGGTCCGGCGATCCTTGCGAGGATTGGCGTTCAGGTGGTTCACCGCGAACCCGCTGATCGGGAGGAGCAGACATG